>JBEAVZ010000436.1:0-4142 GCA_041160645.1 Acidobacteriota bacterium | reverse complement strand
GGTGATCACGGGTCGCGAACGGATAACGCTCGAAGCGGGTGCCGTAGTTGATCGTCAACGACCGCGTCACCTGCCATTGGTCACGGGCATAGACGCCCCAGCCGGGCATTCGGACGGCCGCCGGATTGATGTTCTGCAGATCCTTGCCCATCGACTGTGGCAGGCCGAGCAGGAAGTCGGCCCAGCCGTTGTAGAGGGTCGGCGCGGGCCCGCCATTGAGCGCTGTCAGACCGCCGCTGAAGTTGAATCCCCCGCGCGGCCCGAAGGCGGCCTGGGGCTGGAAGTGGTTGATCGTGTAGTAGGTGTACTCGCCGCCAAACCGCAGGTTGTGCGCGCCACGGCTCCAACTGAGGTTGCCGGCGGCAACATACTGGTTATCGCGGAAGAGGAAGGGGTTGGAGACGTTGGGATTGCCGATCGAGGAGAATCCACTGATCGCGAAACGCGGATAACCGCCCTGGAGCCTGTCCGTGCCATTGGTGCCCGGGATGCCGAGATCGAGACCATAGTTCTTGTCAATATCGACATTCTGCGCGCCGAGTCGCTGGCGGGTGAAGCCGATATTGCCATCGAGCAGCAGCGAGGGAGTCAGCGTATAGGTTCCGCCAATCGCCGTGCTCTGGACGCGGCCCGGGGCATTGCCCGGCTGGCCACCGGCAAGGGCGTCGCCGCCAGCCGCGCCAAGTGACGGCGGGTCAAAGATCTGGCTTGGTGAGATCGAGTAACGGACGAAGAGGGTCGACTTGTCGCTCGGGATATAGTTGACCTTGAAGTCGTAGTTGTCGCGATTGAACTCATAGGTGCCACTCGCGAAGTAGTTATTGGCCGGAGTTGCCGAAACCAGATTGGGCGACGGAATCAGGGCGATCAGCTTCTGAACGATCGGATCGATCCGGTTGGTCGGAATGCGATCGTTTGCGAAGAGCGTCCGTCCGGTTCCATTGGCTGCGCCGGTCTCCGGATCGTAGATGCGGGCGCCGGTGCCGCTGAAGTCACCCTGGCGCAGCGCGGCGGTCGGGAGAGTCCGGAAGGCCGAGGCGTTCTGACGCCGCACGGTCCGCTCCCACGAACCGAAGAAGAAGAGCTTGTTCTTGATCACCGGGCCGCCAAATGTTCCGCCAAACTGGTTGAAGATATTCTTTGGCAGAGTTCCGGGCTGGTAATAGAAGAAGTTGCGCGCCCGCATCCGGCTGTTGGTATGAAATTCGTGGAGACTGCCGTGAAACTGGTTGCTTCCTGACTTGATCTGAACGTTGACGGCGGCTCCGCCCGCCATTCCCTGCTCCGCATCGAAGCTGTTGGTAACGATGTTGACCGTCTCGACCGCGTCCTGCGGTGGAACGTAGGCGACGATATGCGGCAGCCACGGATAGCTTACTGTCGCGCCATCGAGCCGCGTGTTGTTGTTGGAGAAGGAGGCTCCGTTGAAGTTGGTGACGAGCGCACGCTGCGGGTTGCCGGCGTCGGAGTGGGCGTCGCCTGGCGCGGAGGCTCCCGGAATCAGCTTGTAGAGCTGCTGGAAGTTGCGTCCGGCGCCGATCGGGAGGTTGGAGATCTGCGCCTTGTCGAGCTGGTTGCTGACATCCGCGCGGTCGGTCTGGAGGATCGGCGCGGCCGCGGTGATCGTTACCGTCTCGGCGGCTGCGCCAATCTCGAGCTGGACATCTTCACGGACGGTCGAGTTGAGACCAACGTTGATTCCGGACTTGGTATATGACTTGAATCCGTTCTGGGCAATCTGGAGGTCATAGATCCCGACCTGGAGGTCGCGGAAGGCGAAGGCCCCAGCTTCATCAGTCACCACCTCGCGAGACTGCCCGGTCGCCTTGTTGGTGACGGTGACCCTGGCTCCGGTGATGATCGCGCCGGCGGCATCGGCGACGCGGCCAAGTAGGGAACCATAGAGCACCTGGGCGGAGGTGATCGATGGAACAGCAAGTGCCAACATTATGGTGACGATAACCAATCGTCCAAATGCTCTTTTAATCATGGAGAATCTCCTGAGTTTACGACGATGACGAGCGAGTTGATGCGCCTCGAAGAAAGCGACGACTAACCCTCTCGGTCATCCGGAAGGGGTCAAACCGATCTTCGTCACGGGTGTCTTCAGTTCCGGATTGGCAAGATCCAACCACACCGTCTGATGACCGGGTACAAGCAACTTTGTTAGTGAAGCAATAACTTTGTTTTGGGTGCTGGAGAAGAAGAGATTTGTACCACAGTCACCCGGCGCTGACAATCTTCTTTGACGGTTCGGTCCCAGAGTCGGTCAAGTGGGTCAGAGTGCACTCGCTTGGCAATTAGGGACTGAAGATAGTACCGATAGGATTTGCTGCCAGATAGATCCAAGCGATCTTATGGGCCTTACTGTTCTGCTGGTCCTATTAGTCCTATTCGTCCTATTCGTCCTATCAACCACCCCTTGCCTGTCTGGTGAGTTTAAAATCCGATCGCCCTGCCAGGTGGGTTACTGATCGAGTTCGGCGGGATCGATTGGCTTCCCTTCCCAGAACCATTGACCGTCACGATTGACGAGAAGCCGCGCGGCGCTGCCCGGGACGGGCGGCGCATCGGACTTTGGCAACCAGCGGGCGTGTTGACGGATGACTGCCCGGTGGCGTGGGTTGGGGGTACGGGCAAGGTTATTCCATTCGTTTGGATCCTGGCGCAGGTCGTAGAGCTCCTCCGCGCCGTTGGCGTAGCGAATGTAACGCCACCGCTCTGAACGAATGCTATGGTTGCCCTGGTTATGGGTCGTAATGGCGGGCCAGGGGCGCGTCGCGCGCGGATTGCGCAGCAGCGGCACGAGGCTGTGGCCTTCGAGTTCAGTCGGAATCTTGCCGCCGCTCAGCTCAGCCAGCGTCGGATAGAGGTCGAGCAGCTCGACCGGTTGGGCGGAGCGACTCCCCTTCGGAATCCCCGGACCAGCGAAGATGAGAGGGACGCGCGTCGAGCGTTCCCAGAGGGTATTCTTGCCGGTGATCCCCTTCTCGCCAAGATGCCAGCCGTGATCCGACCAGAGAACGACGACTGTCTCTGCGGCGTGGGGACTGGCGTCAAGGGCATCGAGGACGCGGCCCAGCTGGCTATCCATGAAGCTGATGCTCGCCAGATAGGCGCGGACGAGCGGACGCCACTGCTCCGCCGAGTTGAGCCACGAAAGGCGCGGTTCCGGAAGCTTCCAGTGGAGGTACCAGGCAAAGTCGGGGATGTCCTGGCGATCGGTCGCCAGGACGGGTGGCATCTGCAGCGTCGCCTCGGGATAGAGTTCGAACCAGCGGGGTGAGGCAAAACAAGGCACGTGGGGCAGCCGGAAGCCGGCGCCCAGAAAGAATGGCTGGTCGACGGGTGCCTGGCGCAGGTAGTCGATCGCCGCATCGGCGATCAGCCAGTCGGGTTGCGTATTGTCCTTCGCTTCGCTGTCAGGAAAGATCCCCCAGTCCATGGCCTTGATCTTGTCCGGGGTGTTGACGAACTTGGCGGTTGGATAGAGCAATGGGCCGTTGGTGCCCCATGCTTTGAATTCGCGCGCCCGCTCATCGGGACGAATCGAGCCGTCGTGGTAGATCTTGCCGGTGCTGAAGGTATGGTATCCCTGGGCGGCGAGGTACTGCGGCAGCATAACGTGTTCGCGCAACCGCGGGACAGCGCGCACTCCGGGCTGCAGCGAATAGAGGCCGGTCGTCGAGGGACGCAATCCCGAGAGGAGGCTGGTCCGCGAGGGGTTGCAGAGCGGCGCCTGGGTGTGGGCATTGGTGAAGACCAGTCCGCGCCGGGCGAGCCGATCAAAGTTGGGGGTCCGCACCTGCGGATGTCCACCCAGCGGAGCGATCCAGTCGTTGAGGTCATCGACGGCGATGAAGAGGATGTTGGGGCGGCGCGGAGCCACCGGAGCCGGTTTCGCGATCGCCACAGGAGCCAGCAGCGCGAAGACGACCAACTGGACCAAATTGACCAAATTGACCAGCTTAAGAAGATACCGGGTGCGCATGGAAGATCCTACTCTCCTCTCGCCGTCTTGGGTGGAGAAATGACCAGTCGAAACGGAACGGCCGGAAACTCTGAGCGAACCGGGGCCGCCGTCTCGATGCGCCCGATCGCCAGGACCGACTGTTCGACCGGGCGCGTCCACGGCTCAGCAT
>JBEAVZ010000419.1:0-3290 GCA_041160645.1 Acidobacteriota bacterium | reverse complement strand
ATTCTAATGGAGACGATTCTATGGCGATCAGCAGAAGCGGTGACGCGACCGACACTTCGCGTCGACAATTTATCCGGCAGTCTGTTGCCGCCGGGATCACCCTTGGAGCACCGTCGATCGTCCGCGGACGCGGACTGAACGACAAGCTCAATTTGGCGATCATCGGCGCCGGAGGAAGAGGCGGAGCCAACCTCAAGGACGTCGAATCGGAGAATATTGCCATTCTTTGTGACGTCAACGAAGATGGCTTGGACAAGGCGGCGCAGCGCCATCCAAAGGCGAAGCGCCTCAACGATTTCCGCCGGGTCTTTGACCTGTCGCGTGAGTTTGACGCCGTGGTGATCAGCACGGCGGAGCACACGCACGCCTTTGCGACGCTGCCCGCGTTGCAACTTGGCAAGCACGTCTACTGCGAAAAGCCGCTTACCCACAATGTCTGGGAGGCGCGCATCATTCGTGAGGCGGCGCTCAAGGCGAAGGTGGCGACGCAGATGGGAACGCAGATCCATGCAGGGGACAACTATCGACGCGTCGTCGAACTCATTCAGACCGGGGCCATCGGCGATGTCTCCGAGGTCCACATCTGGGTCAGCCGCGCCTGGGGCTGGCATGCTACGGAAGCCGAGTCGAAGGCGGCCGGGGACATTGTCTTCGTGCAGAACCGCCCGCAGACCTCCGATCCGGTTCCGCCGAAGCTCAACTGGGATCTCTGGCTGGGTCCTGCCCCCGCGCGTCCGTTCAACACCGTCTATCTTCCGGGACCAAAGTGGTACCGCTGGTGGGATTTTGGAAATGGGACGATGTCCGATCTTGGCAGCCACTGGATCGACCTCGCCTGGTGGGCGCTGAAGCTTGACGCTCCACGGACGATCGAGGCCTTTGGGCCGCCGCCAAACGCGGAGATCGCGCCAGCCTCCATGCAGGTCGCCTATGAATACGGGCAGCGGGGAACCATGCCCCCCGTCAAGGTCAATTGGTACCAGGGCGTCAACAAGCCACGGATCTGGCAGGAGAAGGGAATTCCGCAGTGGGCCAATGGAGTGCTCTTTATCGGATCGAAGGGCATGCTCCTCTCGGACTATGGCAAGCATACGCTGCTGCCGGAGGACCGTTTCCAGGACTTCAAGCGGCCTGAGCCCTTCATTCCAAAATCGCTTGGACACCATGCCGAGTGGATCCACGCTTGTAAGACGGGCGCACCGACCACCTGCAACTTCGATTATGCCGGCTGGCTGACCGAGGCCAACCACCTTGGCAACGTTGCCTACCGAACCGGCAAGAAGCTCATCTGGGATCCGCTGAAGCTGCGGGCGACCAATTCTCCGGAAGCCGCACGCTTCATCAAGCGGACCTATCGCAAGGGGTGGAGGCTCGCTTAATTCCCCGTCTGCCGGTGACCGGGCAGCGCGAGTTGCTGTCCGGTCGTCCGGTCGCGCGGGATCATGGCTCCGCGGCGGCGCAGCTGCCTCCCCAATGATTCCGCTAGCCGGTTTCTGATCGGCCGGTCGGTGGTGGAGCGATCCACTGCCTCGCCGAGATCCTGCTCGAGGTTGAAGAGTTCGGTCCGGCCATCGGTGTAATGGTGGATCAGTTTCCATCTCCCCCTGATGATCGCGCTGAATGGACCCTGCCTGAAATATTGGTGGGGAAAGTGAAAGATGAGCTCTCGATCAGACCTTCGGTCAGAATTCCGCAGACTGGGGAGGAGGCTCTGACCGTCGACTGTCTGCATTGTCTGGCCGCGCCACGCGATGCCGGCAGCTTCGAGTATGGTTGGAAAGAGATCCTCGATGATCGTGTTGGCGCCATTGCTCGTCGCCGGCCGCGTGACCCCCGGCCAGCGTATCAGCATGGGGATGCGGATTCCACCTTCATAGGGCGCCAGTTTCTGAGCCCGGAGCGGCAGGTTGGCGGGAACGGCGTGTGGGGCGCCGTTGTCCGAAGCGAAGATGAGCAGGGTATTCTGGGCAACCCCCAGCCGATCGAGCGCCCGTAAAAGCTCTCCCAGCGAGTGGTCCATGCTTTCGATCATCGAGGCCCGAAGCGCCTCCATCGGTTTCAATCCCTGATCGAGATACTTCTGATAGTAGCGATGGTCCTCCTCCCACGGAGCATGAACGGCATAATGGGAAAGGTTGAGAAAGAAGCTTTTCCGATCACTGATGGCTCGTTCAATCTGGGCAATCGCCTCGATCGTCAGAACTTCGGTCAGATTGATCTTTTGTCCGTGCCATCGTTCGAGTCCGGGAACATCCCAGATGCGGTCGCCGCCCCGCTGGCCCACGCTGCTGAAGTTTCTTTCTGCGTAGTAGCTGCCCGGAGCTCCGGCCGCGTGGCCGCCGATATTAACGTCGAATCCAAAGTGGCGTGGATCGGCCCCGGGAGTCTCAGTCGCCCCATAATGGGCTTTTCCGACGTGGATGGTTCGGTAGCCCGCCCGACGGAGAAGTTCAGGCAGCGGGGTGATCTGCACCGTTCTCGCGATGCCCGGCTGGGTAGTCGCCCCATTGAGGTTCCACAATGGCGGGTCGATCCTCTCCAATGGATCGTCCGGCGAGATGCCCTGGCGGAGGGTCCAGTTCGTCACTCCGTGACGGGCCGCATTCATGCCCGAGATGATACTGATCCGGGTCGGTGAACAGACTGCCGAGGCATAGGCATTCGTAAACTTGACCCCCTCCCTGGCCAGTCGTTCCATCGCCGGCGTCCGGTACCGCTGGTTGAGTGGGGTGCTGGTCCGGTGAAAGGGAACCGAGGTCTCCTGCCAGCCCATATCATCAACCAAAAAGATGATGACGTTGGGGCGCGCCGTGGGAGTCCGGTCGAGGGGGTGCGCCTCGCCCACCAGGATATTGAAGAGGCAGAGTTGTATCAGGAGAAGTTTTGCTTGTCGCGCCACATCGATCATATGTTTAGCTTTCAATCGGTCTGATTTGCCTGGCGCCATGCCGTTGACTATGGCGTGGCGCCAGGAACTATTCTTCAAAACGCCTTAATCTAACCCATATCCCGGAAACCGAAAAGTCTGCCGGCGTCGTCACGACGCGACAGAATATCACGACGGATTATCGGAGAGATCGAATACATGCCCAATCTGAAGACCATCTCCTGCCTGATCTTGATCGCCCTCTTTACGCCCTTCTCGATTAGCCTGAAGGTGCAGGCGCAGACGGTCGATCAGCCGGCGCGCGCCGTGACCGATCCCGGCGTCGTCACAACGCGACAGAATATCACCCCGGCGGGAGTCCAATCGATCTTCGATGGTCGCGTCTATGGACTCTCCTTCGGCC
>JBEAVZ010000380.1:0-2567 GCA_041160645.1 Acidobacteriota bacterium | reverse complement strand
ATCTCGATCAGCGTCACCAGCTCCCAGGCCTGCATGTCGCCAGCGTGGTTCTCGATCGCGATCTTTACTCCCGAATCGATCGCCCGGCTGCGGACTGCCTGGCAGACCTTCGCCGTATCGGCCATTCGCGCCTCGATCCCGCCCGGTGACTTCCGGTCGTCGGCCCGGCCAAGGTAGCACCGCGCCACCCGTGAGCCGAGCGCCTTTGCCACCTTGATCGTCAGCGCGAGGTGGTCGTCTGCCGGACCGAGCACCTTCTGGTTATAGGCGTTCGAGGTCGGACAGATGCTCCCGGTACCGACCTGGATCTCGATCCCGAGGTTGTCGGCCTTCGCCTTCACTTCGCGCAGATAACTGTCGGTCAACTGCTCATAGACCCCCAGATCGGAGAAGAGCACCGTATCGACCTTCTGACTTGCCGCATAGTCCAGAAGCTGGGGCGCTTTCCACCCAAAGGCCCGGATCGAGAAGTTGTCGAAGCCCAGCTTGATGTTGCGTCGTTTGACACTCGATTGGGCCACGCCACCAGTTTGGAGCACAGCCCCAAAACCTGCGCCGGCCAGTGATTTCAGAAAGTCTCTTCTCTCAGTCATAGGTCTCCTCGAATGCTGATCTGATAATGCGAAGTCTCATATATTAGTCTTGAAGCGCCAGCCGAATCCAGAGCACGGCAGGAAAATATTGACCAGGAACTAGGGAGTGCTCTCACTCAGGACAGGGCAATCGCATTTTCCCTCCAGCTATCTTTGTGGCTTTGTGGCTTTGTGGCTTCGTGGCTTCGTGTGAGTTCTCTTTGACTGGAGGGAGCCTGGTGGCCTCACGCGAAGGCGCAAAGACGCGAAGCAGGGGTGGTTGGCGACCGGACCCAACCTGGCCCCCGAATCTGAGGCCGGATCCTTCCTTCTGATCTTTTTCTAATCATTATTGACAATCCGTGCCGTCTCGACGATTCTAATTTCCGGTGATTCCTGCCCCCAGCCGTAAGCCGATGCCAGACAGGGAATCACTTCCAGATTAATTCTTAACATTCGTCCGGATATCATTCCGGTCCGACCCCCGGATCAGGCGAATCACAAGATGAGTCTATGGATCGACGTTCTCCGACTTGGTGCCGAGGGGCGCTCCGATGAAGCCCGCTTCATCATCACCCGCGAAATGAGCCTCTCCCTTTGTCACTACTCGACCTCCGGGCCCTCCGGTTATGACGGGCCCTTGCCACAGGCCGTCCGCCGCTTCGCCGCGAAGCTCAACACGGTCGAGCGAAACCGACTCCTGGCCAATGAGACCGAGTTCATCGAAATCGTCCTTGAAGATGTCCTGCATGGGATTGTCAAGCGCCTCATCCTGGTCGAGTTCTGCTTTGCCAATCCAGACCTCGATTTCGACCAGCTGGTCGCGCGCTATCCGTGGTGGCCCGGACTCAAGCGCAACCGTGAGTGGAGGGCCGACTGGATTGCCGACCATCTGCGCTCCTTCATCGCCAAGGGAATCGCGCTGCCGCCCACGATTCTGATCACCCTTGGTGAGCGGGGTGAAGCGAAGTACGACTTCAATGAGCTGGCCTGGGCCATTGCCCCCAACCGTTTCGAGAAGTCCTGGAAAAAGTACCTCGAGTACCTCGGACCGCTGGCCAGTTCGCTGGCAATTGTCGACGACCCGGCTGGAATGAGCGTCGCCGATGAGTCGATCGACTATGGGGCGATCTCGATGGCTGAGGTTACCAGCCAACTGCTCGCCGCTCCAGACCTCGATCTCAACCTTGACCTTGAAAAGATGGCCGTGACGGTCAGCCAGGATATAACCAACACTCTGGCCAGTCTCTATCTCGATCATCCGCGTGACTGCTACCACCCGGTCGCCTGGCATAACGTCTTCTGGAAGATCATTGACGATTTCGACGGGCTTCCACTCGAGCTCGAGACGAAAGATCCGCAGATCGACTCGGATGTCAGGATGGTCGATCATCTGCGCACCCATTACACGGAACTCAACCCGGTGACCCGCCCGACACTCCACCGGCGTCGCCACCGGCTGACCTCACTCTGCCACGATGCAATTTTTTCTTCCTTGCGCCAGATTTTTGACCTGGAATGTGAACATAAGGCCATTCCGATCACACAATAGGGGGGAGGGCCGAAAATGAACCGCATCGACCAATTGACCATCACCACCGATCATCTGCGCGAGGCTTCGGCACTGGCGCGAAGTTGCGCGACCTCTGGCACCCGGACCCGCGTCCTGGTGACGCGGGCCGCCATTCTGGCCATTCGGGAGTATCTTGAGGACTACTATGGCCTTCAAACCAGCGATGGCCGGGCCGTGCGCCCTGAGTTTGCGGAACTGCTCGATCTGGCCGATTTCGAGGCCGGGGACTGGCGGGTCGAGGTTCGTCTGCTCTCCGATCGGGACGATCAGCGGGTGCAGGTGCCGACCATGCCCCTCCTGGTTGGCGCCACGGCCGATATCTATCTGGCCATCTCCATCGATCGGCGTTTGAGTCGGGTTGAGTTGGTTGGATTCACCCGCCAGTCGGATCTGGCCACCGCCGAGTTGAGTGCAAATGGTTT
>JBEAVZ010000351.1:0-4404 GCA_041160645.1 Acidobacteriota bacterium | reverse complement strand
GTCCTCCTCCCTTTCCATCCATCACCCATACTCCAACGGGGCACCCAACAATGAATAAGAAGATCACCCGGTTATCGCTTGTCACCGCTCTGCTTATGTTGAGCGGTCTTCTGGGCTCGACGCAGACGATCAGCGCCCAGTCACGCCCGGCCAAGAAGTTGCGGCTTCTCTATGTCACCCAGTCGATGGGCTTCCGCCACCAGTCGCTTCACAAATCTGAAGAGATCATGGAACAGCTCGGCCACCAGTACGGGTTCGAAGTCACCCTGACGCAGATGGCCGAACTGAAGCTGACGCCGACCAACATCCGAAACTACGATGTGATCGTCTTCTACACGACCGGCGAACTGCCACTCTCCGAAGAGCAGAAGACGCTGCTCCTCAACTGGATCAAGGGTGGGAAGTTCTTTATGGGAATCCACAGCGCGACCGACACCTTCTACAAGTGGCCGGCCTATGGCGAGATGATCAATGGCTGGTTCGATGGCCATCCCTGGACCCAGGAGACCGAGGTCACGATCAAGGTCGATGACCGGACGCACCCGATCACCAGCCATCTCCCGGAATCGATGACCTTCAAGGAGGAGATCTACCAGTTGAAGGAGTTCAACCCGGAGAAGGTGAAGGTCCTCGCCAGCCTCGACACAACCAGGACCAATATGACCCTGAAGGGGGTGCGGGCGAAGCATTTTCCGCTCATCTACCTGCGCGATTACGGCAAGGGCAAGGTGCTCTACAATGCCTTGGGCCATCGCCCCGATATCTGGACCGCGGCGTGGTACCAGACGATGATCGTCAACGCCATCAAATGGGGAACAAAGTAGAATAATCGTCAAGCGGCACGAGAGTGGGCTGGTTCGCCAGGTTGAGCGGACCAGCCCCTTCTCATTGGAATTGAGCAATCAGTGTCCGGCGATGTGGTCACGCGCCCAGACGGCCGCGCCAATCAGCCCGGCCGTGTTGCCGAGTTTGGCCGGGACGACCTCGATCTGCTCGGTCTCCTTGAGAAAGCAGCGCCGCTTGATCGACTGGCGGATCGGATCGAGAATCAGGTCGCCGGCGGCGGCAACTCCGCCCCCGATGACGATCCGTCCCGGACTGACGGCCAGGATGATGTTGGTCACGCCAGCGCCGATGACGTCACCGGCAAATTCGTAGATCTCGCGGGCGATCCGGTCGCCGGCCAGCGCCGCTTCGGTGATCAGCTCCGGCGTGACACGATTGAGGTCACCGCCAGCCAGCGTAGCGATCTTTGTTTCACGCCCCTGGACGACCGCCTTCATGGCCATCGCCGAGATAGCCGGACCGGAGGCGAAGGACTCGATGCAGCCGCGGTTGCCGCAACCACACTGGGGTCCGTTGATGTCGACGCTGAGATGGCCCAGCTCGCCGGCCGAACCGGTTGGACCAAGGTGGAGACGGCCATTGATGACCAGCCCCCCGCCGATCCCGGTTCCGAGGGTCAGGCAGGCGATGTCGTAGCCCCTACCCGCGCCAAACTTCCACTCACCGAGCGTCATGGCCCGGGCATCATTGATCAGCGACGCCGGGAGCCCGGACCAGCGACTGAGTTGGTCCCGCACCGGCACGTCGATCCAGTGGCCGGGAAAGTTGGTCAGGAAGACGGATGTGCCCTTCCCGATATCGATCGAGCCGGGCAGGCCAACGCCAATGCCGCCAATCTCATCCTTGCTGAATCCACTCTCAGTCGAGATGTGGTCGACCAGCTTGGCCATGGTGGCAATGACCGCATCGTGCCCTTCGCGCGAGTTGGTCGGCGCCGACTGGACTGCGGCAATCTCCCCGGTCTCGGTGTTGACCAGCGCTGCCTTGATGTTTGTACCGCCAAGATCGATTCCGATATATCTGATTTTTTCTGCCATATTTCGGACTGCCTGTCTTAAATTAGGAGTAATCACGTGCGAACTTCGGATTTTTACCGAAAGAGAGGACTAATGGCAAGACGAGCGTGACGATTGGTCACGGCGAGCGGATCAGGTAAGCCCCGCCTGAAGAGGCAGACGATCCGGCGCCTGCACAAAGATTCACCGGCAGGACCGCCCGTCCCGGCTGGGCAGCGAGAACCAGGCGCACTCCTTAAACTCTTCCGGGCGAACGGTTTTCAGACCCGTGGCCGGCCCGGGCTGTTTGGTCGAAAGGTCGGCATTTCTTGCGGCATCGACTCGCGTTCCGGGGCCGGCTCGGTTAAAATCTCACCCGACCGATTCGCATGAATTGTTCAATCCAAAGATCCAAATTCTAGTTACCAATATCGAAGCTGTATCGGTGCGATACCGAGAAGACGGAATGCGACTATGAATCTACAACTGCGTGTGCGGCTCTCCATTATGATGTTTGTCCAGTTCTTTGTCTGGGGCTCCTGGTATGTCACGGCCCCAAACTACCTTGGAACTATTGGCTTCGACGCCACTGATTTCAGCTGGACCTATTCGATCGGCCCGATCGCGAGCATGATCTCGCCCTTCTTCGTCGGGATGATCGCCGACCGGTTCTTTCCGGCCCAGCGGGTTCTGGCCACGCTCCACATCATCGGCGGACTGATCGTCCTCTACGCGACGACGCTGATGCAGGCCGCGTCCCCCTCCCCCGATCTGATCAACATCGTGCTCTTCGGCCACACCCTGGCCTACTTCCCGACGCTGGCGCTGACCAATACGCTGGCCATGAAGAACATTACCGACTCTGAGAAGGAGTTTCCGGCGATCCGCGTCTGGGGAACGATCGGCTGGATTGCCGCCGGCCTGGCCCTGACCTTCCTCGGGATGGAGAAGAATATCTCGATGTTCTATCTGACGGCCGGTAGCGCGATCTTTCTCGGCATCTATAGTCTGACGCTGCCCCACACGCCACCGGTCAGGGAGGGTAAGATCTCGGCCCGGCAGATTCTTGGACTGGACGCGCTAGCCCTCTTCAAGGATCGCTCCTACCTGATCTTTATGGCCGCCTCATTTCTGGTCTGCATCCCGCTCTCATTCTACTATCAGATCACCAGCCGGGTCGTCGAGATGACCGGGCTGCCGATCGGACAGACCATGACCTACGGTCAGATGTCCGAGATCTTCTTCATGCTCGTCATGCCGTTCTTCTTCGCGCGGCTGGGCGTGAAATGGATGCTCGGCGTGGGAATGCTCGCCTGGGTGGTCCGCTATGCCCTCTTTGCTTTCGGCGCCCCCGCCCAGATCCGCTGGATGATCATCGTCGGGATCGTCATCCACGGAATCTGCTATGACTTCTTCTTTGTCACTGGTCAGATCTACACCGATCAGATCGCGCCCAATCGCATTCGCGCCCAGGCGCAGGGGCTGCTCGTTCTCTTCACGCTGGGTCTGGGAATGCTGATTGGCGCCCAGATCGCGGGCATCGTCGAGGCGCGCTATACCCCGCCGGCTTCCAAGAATGCGGCGGCGGCCGTGGCCAGTAAGGGTGAAGAGATCAAGTCACTCCGCGAGTTGCGCGAGGCAGCGACTCCAGGTGAACAACCGGCGTTCGATCAACAGCTCAGACAACTCGAGACGGAGAAGGAAGAGCTGCGCCGCGAAGAGCTGAAAGCGCTCGAATGGACTCCGATCTGGGGCATCCCGGCCATCTTCGCCGCTTTCGTCCTGATCCTGTTTGTTATAGTCTTCAAGGACAGGACTCGCGACGCGGCGGCTGGTTGAGGCGCCCGGAGGCGGGTGGATTTATCGTCACGAAGGAGAACTGAATTTATGAGTTCATTATGTTGGCAGAGCGGAGTGCTTGGACTGACCCTGCTGCTCGCCGGGTGCAGTGCCGCCCCCAAGGAAGAAGCTCCCGTTACCGAGACGGTTCCGATGCGTTCCAGCAGTGGAGCGTCAGGAGGAATGGCCATTGGGCACGACTCCGCGACGACCCCGGCCATGGGCGCCGCGGAGAGCTCGTCCCCAACTGGCAAGCCACTCGAGTGGACCGCCCCGGCCGCCTGGAAGAGCGGTCCGGAGAGGCCGATGCGCGCGGCCACCTACCTGATCCCGCCCGTCGCGGGCGAGAGTGACAATGCCGAGTGCGCCATCTTTCTCAATATTGGGGGTGGTGTGCAGGCCAATCTCGATCGCTGGATCGGGCAATTTACGCAGCCTGATGGCGGCTCCTCCGCGAGTAAGGCCAGGCAGCGCAAGGAGACCATCAATGGCTACCAGGTCAGTTTCGTTGAGCTGAATGGCACCTTCAATGCCGGCGGGATGGGCATGGGCGGCCCCTCGACTCCCCGGAACGGCTACCGACTGCTGGGGGCAATTGTCGAATCACCGGCTGGAGAGGTCTTCTTCAAGCTGACCGGTCCGGAGAAGACCGTTCTGGCGGCGGCAAAGGACTTCCAGGCGCTCCTCAAATCGATTAAATAGACCGGTGGGCCAGACTCAATCT
>JBEAVZ010000496.1:0-6463 GCA_041160645.1 Acidobacteriota bacterium | reverse complement strand
CATTCGGACAATACTGAAAGCCGTTTGGGAAGTTTTGCTTGCAGGTCGGGCATATTTTCATTCGCAGCTTACCTCAGCACTGAATCTTAATCGCCGAACCGTCAAAAAACAAGTCCGGGCTCTGTCACCATTGAACGAACGGAGGTTGTCGCTGCTCTTGCATCAGCCGTCACGGCGGTACTCTTCGAGCTTGCGGTAGAGGGTCTTCCGCCCGATGCCCAGCAGGCGGGCGGCCTTGGCCTTGTCTCCATTGGTGAGCAGAAGCGTCCGGTTGATGATCGCCTCCTCGATCTCATCCATTTTCATCGGGAGCGGGATCTCGATGAGCGCCGAGACCAGGGGCAATTGATGGGAGCGGATGGCCTCGGGAAGATCGGCCTCGGTGATGGTCCGCCCAGCCGCGACAATGACTGCCCGTTCCAGACAGTTCTCGAGTTCGCGGACATTGCCAGGCCAGCTGTAGCTCTTCAGTTGTTGGAGGGCACGGTCGTTGATGCCGGTCACGCGGCGGCCACTCTTCTGCTGGTATCGCTCGAGAAAATAGGCGACCAGTTGTTCGATGTCGTCGCTCCGATCCCGCAGCGGCGGGAGGTGGATTGGGTAGACGTTGAGCCGGTAGAAGAGGTCGCGCCGGAAGCGGCCCGCTTCGATCTCCGCTTCGAGATTCTTGTTGGTCGCCGCGATGACCCGCACATCGGTCTTGATCACCTCTGTCCCCCCGACCCGGGTGAACTCTCCATCCTGCAGCACCCGGAGCAGGCTCACCTGCGCGGCAAGACTCATCTCGCCAATCTCATCCAGGAAGAGCGTTCCGCCGCTGGCCTCCTCGAAGCGGCCGACCCGGCGCGACCGGGCATCGGTGAAGGCGCCCCGCTCGTGGCCGAAGAGTTCCGTCTCGAGCAGGCTCTCCGGAATCGCCCCGCAGTTGATCTTGATGAACGGCCGCGCGGCGCGCCGGGAGTTGAACTGAATCAGGCTGGCGACCAGCTCCTTGCCCGTTCCGGACTCTCCCTGGAGCAGGACGGTCGTGCTGCTGTCAGCAACCGAGAGGGCCATATCGATCGAGCGCCGCAACCGCGCCGCGGAGCCGATGATCCGCTCTCCCGCGCGCTGATCATTGAGCTGCCGCTTCAACCGGATCACTTCCGTCGCGAGGCGATCTTTCTCGAGCGCGATTGCCAGCTGGCTCGAGATGCCCTCGAGCAGCTGCACATCGTAGTCGCTCAGCCGGACCTCTTCGTTGAACCAGACCATGGCAATGATGCCCAGAACGCGTTCCTTGACAGTGATCGGGACGATGAGCGCCGATTTTCCCTTGATGATGTTGCCAAGGATATAGCGGGCGAGCGGAGATTGCCGGGCGTCCTCGAGGCGCAGCGGCCGCCGCTCGTCGACCATCTCGCTGACGGCGGGGTGATCGGGCAGCCGCAAGACCCGGGCGTCCCGGTAGCGGGTTTCGACCTGTTTGCGGAGATCAAAGCCGCGGCGTCCCCGCAGTTCGTCGAAGTGGAGCGATTCACCCGACTGGTCAAGGATGGCGATTCCGCCATAGTCGGCCTTCAGCAGCTCGAGCGCGCGGTCGATCACGAAGTCGGTCACTTCCGTGAAATCGGTCCGTGCGCTGATATCGTTGGAGATCTCCAGCATGAGCCGCGTCAGTTCGACCTCCCGCTCCTTCTCCTGGTAGAGCTGGGTGAACTGCAGGCCAATCGAGACCTGCCCGGCCAGCCATTCGACGAGGCGGATCTCCGTCTCCGTCCATTCGTGCGGGTGGTGGCAATAGTGCAGGCCCAGCACGCCGAAGAGTTCATTCCGGATGACGAACGGGGCAACGAGGACGGCGCGGGTTCCGATCAGTTGGAGGGTCGTCCGGACCCAGAGCGGCACCTTGGCCGAGTTGCTGTCGTCGATCGAATAGTGGCGTGCCTGGGGCAGGTAACGCTTGATGGTGTCGAGCGGGACAAGTTTGGCCGGAATGTTCAACCCGAGCCCCGGAGTCAGCGAGGTGTCGCCGAGGTACTCGTGGCTGACCCGATAACCACCCTCCGGAGTGGGCGTAATGATGTTGCACCGGTCGACTCCCAGGCGCTGACCAACCTCGGTCACCGCGCCGAGAAGGAACTTCTCGATGTCCATGATGCTGACCGCGTCAGGATTGATGCGGCTCAGCAGCGCCTCACGGGCCTCGTATAGTTCGATCAGGTGCGAGTCGAGATTCATATGTCAGCAGATCCGGTTGTAAGTCAGATTGATTGGATAGAAAGCGCCACCGGGACTGGGCCACCGGGATTGAGTCGACTAGACCTGAATCGACGTCACCGAGCCATAGTCGTGTGACAGGATCGGTCGCCGTCCCTTCCCGGGCTCCGGAAGACCAAGTACCTCGTGCCAGCTCCGCCGGATCGGCAGGACCAGTTCCGCCGCGAGGTCCCCGACCGTCATCCCGTCGAGGAAACGACGGTCATGCTCGCGGAAACTGTGGGGGGGAATCATCAGAAACTCACCACGGTATTGATCGCGGGCATTCAGAAAGTCGACTCCGGCGAGCAGACCGGCCACCGTAATCTCCTTCCCAAAGAAGGTGTTCTCGACCGCCGCGACGTGGAGTCGCGTCCCGTAACGCTGGTTCAGTTCAGTGATCGCCTCGCTGAGCATCGGGTAGAAGACGAGCCCTGTCGCGAGCGTTCCATAGATCCGGTGCGCCTGCTCCGGCGTAAACCGGCCGCGGGTGCGCATCCGGTCGAGCTGTTTCATCCGTTGCGCGTGCGCCTCGAAGAACTGGCGGACCATGCCCACGCCATCCTCAATCTGCGGATAGGCGTCATCGTCCGCTCCGCTGCCCCGGACGATCCGGTAGTGGGACTGCGGGGGGATCGGCCGGCCGGCGCGAATGTAGAACTCATCACCGAGGAACGCAAAGGAGGTCCCGAGCCGTTTCCGCAGCTGCTCCTGGAGCGGAGTGACCAGGTCGATCAGCTCCGCGCAGTACTCATCGGTCACCGGGACCAGCCGGTGACGATACTTGTGCCGCTCGGTGATCCCCAGCGGAACGATCGCCGTCGAGACGATTCCCGGATGCAAGGCCGCCAGATCATTGATCGTCCGCACCAGTTGCGCCCCATCGTTGAGGGTCGGGCAGAGAACCACCTGGGCGTGGATCTCGATGCCGTGATCGATGAAATGCTTCATCTTGCCGATCACATCGTCCTGGCGATCGATCCCCAGCAGATAGGCCCGCAGCTCCGGGTCGGTCGCGTGGACCGAGACGTACTGTGGTGTGAGGCGCTGCTCGATGACCCGCTGCGTCTCCGCTTTGGTGAGCGTCGTCAGCGTTGAGTAGTTGCCATACATGAATGAGAAACGAATGTCTTCGTCGCGGACCCAGAGGCTCGACCGCGATCCCTCCGGATTCTGCTGGATGAAGCAGAAGATGCAGTCATTGCCACACTGGCGCGGGGTCATCGGCTCGAAGTCGATCCCCCACTGCTCGCCGTCATCTTTCTCAACCTCGATCTCCCACTCCTCGCCGTCGGCTTTGATCGCCTCAACGACGAGCTCTTCCTCACCAGCCGTGAGGAACTTGAAGTCGAGCGCGTCCCGAACCCGCTTGCCGTTGACGGTCCAGATCCGGTCTCCCGTTTCGAGGCCCAGCTCGGCGGCGAGTGAACCCTCCTCCACATCGATGATTTTAATTCCTTTTGCCATTGTTCAGTCGTCCGTTGCCGGATCTCTCCGGCCGGTCCCGCCAGTTGCGCAGCGGGCACCGGCCGGAGAAGTGAAGATTAGATCAGGTCGTCGATCGAACTCCAGGGAAGTCCCTGTGATTCGGCGACACCCTGGTAGGTCAGTTTGCCACGGTAGGTGTTGACGCCGTTCTTCAGGTGCGGATCGGCGGTAATTGCCTCACGGAAATTCCGGTTGGCCAGCTTCAGCGCGAAGGGGAGCGTCGCATTGGTCAACGCAAAGGTCGACGTTCGCGGAACCGCTCCAGGCATATTGGCCACACAGTAGTGAAGAACCTCGTCGACATAGAATGTTGGATTGCTGTGGGTGGTCGGCCGGGTCGTCTCGATACAACCTCCCTGGTCAACCGCCACATCGACAATCACCGCTCCGCGGTGCATCGTTTTGAGCATGTCCCGGGTCACCAGCCGCGGCGCCGAGGCTCCCGGAACGAGCACCGCTCCGATCACCAGGTCGGCGTTGGCGATCGCCTCCTTGACCGTGTACGGATTCGAGATCAGGGTGCGAATCTTCGCTCCGAAGATGTCGTCAAGATAGCGGAGCCGCTCGAGGTTCTTATCGAGGGCGACGACGTGGGCCCCCAGTCCGACCGCCATTTTGATCGAATTGATGCCGACCACCCCGCCGCCGACGATCGCGACCTTGGCCGGCAGAACCCCGGGAACTCCGCCCATCAGCACTCCGCGCCCACCCTCCGGCTTAGTCAGGTAATGGGCGCCAACCTGGACGGCCATTCGCCCCGCCACCTCCGACATCGGGGTGAGCAGCGGCAAGTGGCCATTCTCGGAGGTGATCGTTTCATAGGCCACCCCGGTCACTTCCCGATCGAGCATGGCCTGGGTCAGTGTGGCATCCGGCGCCAGATGGAGGTAGGTGAAGAGAATCTGTCCCGCTCTCATCCGCTCGTACTCGGGCCCGACCGGCTCCTTGACCTTGACCACCATATCGGCCTGGGCCCAGAGCTCGTCCGCCGTTCCGACGATCGTCCCGCTCGCCTGCTGGTACTCCTCGTTGCTGATCCCGCTCCCTTCGCCCGCTCCGCTCTCAACCAGCACCGTATGGCCATAATCGCGCAAGGTCTGCACGCCGGCCGGGGTCAGTCCAACCCGGGACTCATTGTCTTTGATCTCTTTCGGTAGTCCGATAATCATGCTGTCTCCTCCCTCTCATTTCCTCTCTCCCGTCCTGGTCGGGCCAGTCTGGACCGGCGGGCCAGCGGGCCCACGGAAGAGAGGCGCAATGATCTTTAATTATTGTCGTTTCATCACCGGTCGATCAGGCCGGTTGATTGTCAATCTGCGCTCTCTGCAGGGTCCCGCTGTAGTCGACATAGATCGACTTCCACTCTGAGAAGATGTCGAGTGAAGAGATCATCGCTCCCTCGCGATGACCATTGCCCGTCCCCTTGGTCCCGCCGAAGGGCAGATGGACCTCGGCGCCAATCGTCGAGGAGTTGACATAGAAGATGCCCGTATACATCTGCTCCATGGCGCGCATGGCCCGGTTGATGTCCTGGGTGTAGATCGATGAGGAGAGGCCATACTTGACGCCATTGCCGATCTCGATCGCCTCATCGAGGTCGCGACAGGGAATGACGCTCACCACCGGTCCAAAGATCTCCTCCTGGGCGATTCGCATCTGCGGCGCGACGTCGGTGAAGATCGTCGGTTCGATGAAGTAGCCATGCCGGTGCTCCCCCTTCTCCAGCCGCTTGCCCCCCAGTTGGAGACTCGCTCCATCCTCGTGCTGGCCAATCCCGATGTAACCGAGGATCTTCTCGAGCGCCTCCTGGTTGATGACCGGCCCGACATCGACGTTGGACTTCAGTCCATTGCCAATCCGCAGCTGGCGGGTCTTCTCGGTCAGCTTGTCGATGAACTGCCGGTAGACCTTCTGGTGAACGACAACCCGCGAGGCGGCGGTGCACCGCTGGCCGGTCGTCCCAAATGCTCCCCAGATCGTCCCCTCGACCGCGAGGTCGAGATTGGCGTCATCGAGGACCATGATCACATTCTTGCCGCCCATCTCGAGCGAACAGATCTTGTCATGCTGCGCTGCCTGCGTCGCCACCAGCCGACCGGTCGTCGTCGATCCGGTGAAGGAGACGAGCCGGACCTCGGGCTGGGTCGCCAGCGGGGCGCCCGCCGTCTCACCAAGCCCCATGACCACGTTGATGACCCCCGGCGGGATGCCCGCCTCTTCCGCCATCTTGACCAGGTTGATCGTCGAGAGCGGCGTATCCTCCGCCGGCTTGATGACCACGGTGTTTCCACAGATGAGCGCCGGCATCAGCTTCCACGAGGGGATCGCCATCGGAAAGTTCCACGGAGTGATCAGCGAGCAGATTCCGACCGGCTGACGCACGCACATGGCCATCTTGTTCGGGAGCTCGGAGGGTGAGGTGTAGCCATGGAGCCGCCGCCCCTCGCCTGCCGTGTAGAAGGTCATGTCGATCGCCTCCTGCACGTCACCCCGGGCCTCTTTGAGCACCTTGCCCATCTCCCGGGTCATCTCCCGGGCAAACTCCTCCTTGCGGTTCATCAGCAACTGGCCGAGCCGGTAGAGTATCTCCGCCCGCTTCGGCGCGGGCGTGGCCTTCCACTTTGGCAGCGCCGCCGCCGCCGCCGCGACCGCCGCGGCGACGTCTTTTGAGTCCGAGGCCGGGAAGAGGCCGATCAGCTCCCGCGTGTCGGCCGGATTACGGTTCTCGATGTAGTTC
>JBEAVZ010000332.1:0-2612 GCA_041160645.1 Acidobacteriota bacterium | reverse complement strand
GAGACAGCCATGGGATATTACGCACCAACTCCTGCGCGGGTTGCCGAAACAACCTGCAACGTTTAACGAAATTTCTGCTGGTATTTTCTACTGGTATTCAAAATGAAGAGACTGTTGCTGACAGTTTTGGTGGTCCTGCTCTACCTGTCTCACCAGGATTTCTGGCACTGGCGGGTGGCGAAACCGATCGTCTTCGGACTCTTCCCAATCGGCTATTTCTATCACATTCTCTTCACTATCCTCATCTCCGTGGTGATGTGGGTACTGGTCAGGTTTGCCTGGCCGGCGGCGCTCGAAGAGTTGGTCGACCAGGAAGATGGGCGGGGAGGTCAGAAATGATTCCGACGATCGTTGTCTTCCTCTATCTGGCCACGGTCCTCTACATTGGAGTCTTTGCCTTTCGTCGCTCCCGGGTTGAGCGTCCGGCGGAGGACTTCTTTCTGGCCGGGCGGTCACTGGGACAGATCGTCTTTCTTCTGTCGCTCTTTGGCACGAATATGACGGCCTTTGCCATCCTTGGGTCGTCGGGCCACGCCTTCTCGAACGGGATCGTCACCCTCGGGTTGATGGCCTCTTCGTCCGCGCTGATCATTCCGCTCGGAATGCTGCTGCTCGGGACGCGCGTCTGGGCGCTTGGTCGACGTTTTGGTTTCATCACCCCCGTCCAGATGTTTCGTGATCGCTGGGAGTGTCGCCACATCGGCACGGTCATCTTTGCGGTCAAAGCCTTGCTCCTCGTTCCCTATATCATCATCGGGATGATTGGGGGCGGGACCGCCTTCGCGGCGATCAGTGGGGGGCGCGTCCCGTCCTGGCTTGGCGCGGCCATTGTCGGCCTGGTTGTCATGAGCTATGTCTTCTTTGGAGGAATGCGCGGCACGGCCTGGGTCAACACCTTTCAGACGACCCTCTTCCTCGTCTTTGGCGCGGTGGCCCTGAGTGTAATCGGATACGGCATGGGCGGTTTTGACAAGGCGATCGGCGAGATGCACGAGTCGCCGTTGCTCTCCTCGTGGTTGACGCGAGAGAAGATCTCGCCGGCCTACTTCTTCAGTTACACCTTCATTCCCCTCTCGTCGCTGACCTTTCCGCACATCACCATCTTCTGGCTGACCGCGCGGCGGATGGGCCAGTTTCGCAAGACCATCATCCTCTATCCGCTCTGTCTGCTGGCGATCTGGCTGCCGGCCACCTTTCTTGGACTGGTCGCCAATCGGGCGACCGAGGTGCCGGCGATTGCCCGCAAGCTCGAGGCGCGTGAAGCGCTGCTCACCAGGGGCTCGACCCTCACTCCCGATGAGCGGCAGGAACTGCGTACCCAGTCATTGGGCGACGACGTGCTCCTCCAGCTGCTGCAGCACTATGCCCCCTTCTGGCTCGCCGGTCTCCTTGGCGCGGGGATCCTCGCTGCCGTCATGGCCAGTGACTCACAGATTCTCGCGCTCTCGACCATGTTCTCCGAGGATGTCTTCGCCTTTTACGAGGGGCGCGAACGGTTTGGCGAAGCGGCCCAGGTGCTGACCGGACGTATCTTTGTCGTTCTTTTGACGTTGGTCGCCTACGTGGTCGCGATCCGCTTTCCGCAACCGATCTTCGACCTGGCCGTTCAGTATGCCTTTTCCGGCTTTGCCGCGCTCACTCCCTTGATGGTTGCCGCCCTCTTCTGGAAGGGCAGCACGAAGTGGGGCGCACTGGCGAGCACCCTCTGGACGGCGCTGGCGGTGGCGGGAGTGGCCATTTTCCAGGTCGTCTACACGACTCCGCAGGTCGTCTGGTCGGTCGCCGGCGTCGATCTCCTCGCCCGTACCCCGACGGGCACCTCGGTCGCCGGCTTCATGCCGGTCGTCCCGATGACCATCATCTCAACCATACTTATGCTGCTCGTCTCTTCTCTGACCCCCAAGCCAGGTGCGGGGACGATTAGTCGCTATTTTCCTGACTAGGAACCCATCCGGAGGATCATTATGAAGTCGGAGAAGATCGGATCGTTGACTCCTGTCCAGTGGCTGATCTGCGTCATTGCCGTGATCGGCTTTGCTTTTGACACCTATGAGCTGCTCATGCTCCCGTTGATCATCCGCCCGGCCCTCGAGGGGCTTGGCGGACTCAAGTTTGGCAGTCCCGACTATAACCACTGGCGAGATCTCTTCTTCTACGTCCCGGCCATCAGTGGCGGCATCTTTGGTCTCCTCGGCGGCTATTTGACCGATCGGCTCGGGCGGCGGAGAGTCCTGACCTGGAGCATCCTCGTCTATGCCTTTTCGGCCTGTGCCGCCGGTTTTGCGACGACCCTGCCGGTGCTCCTCTTTCTGCGCTGCACGACCTTCATTGGCGTCTGTGTCGAGTTTGTGGCTGCCGTCGCCTGGCTCGCCGAGCTCTTCCCGAATCCGAAGCAGCGCGAGGCGGTCCTTGGCTATACCCAGGCCTTCTCCTCGCTCGGAGGCGTCATGGTCAGCGGCATGGCCTGGATCATCGCCCGCAACGTGACCGCTCTGCCGGCCATCTATGGTCGTCAGGACGATTGGCGCTACCTGCTCATCTCGGGGCTCCTGCCAGCGATCCCGCTCATTGTCATCCGCCCCTTCCTGCCGGAATCGCCGGTCTGGCAGGAG
>JBEAVZ010000301.1:0-3217 GCA_041160645.1 Acidobacteriota bacterium | reverse complement strand
GGACGGGCAGGAGGCGATGGCGGGGGGGCGGAATCCCCGTTGCGGATGCGCATTGCCAAGTCAGCCTGACCGGCCGCTTTCGTCCCGGGTGGCGGTCCAAACCCAAAGGCATAGGCCGATTCGAGCAGACTCTCCAGGTTGATCCCCTGACCGTTGAGCGACAGATCATAGATCGGCGACGCATCGACGGCGGCGGGCAGTCCGATCGTTCCCGTCGTCACCAGCCGGGTCGCTCCCAGAACAATCTCGGCCTGCTCGATCTGCAGGTTGATCTGCTTGCCGGAGTTTTGGCTGGCGGGCGGGCTGGCTGCGGTCAGCTCGAACTTCAGCTCGAGGGGAGTCGTGGACGGGGCAATCGCCTCGTCGGCGACCAGCCGCAACTCTTCGGCGCGCATCGTCCCGCGGGCCCGGAGCTGACTGCTCAGACGGCCATTGAGTTCGACATCGACCGTCAGACGCCCGGCGCGCCCGCTCGGCGCCTCTCCGGCCAGCGCTTCGAGAGCCGCCACGCCGACCCGCTCGAGCCGCAACCGGGCCTCGATGGGGGTTGCCAGAGGGTCTCCGCTGGCGAGCGGGCCGACCCGGCCCTGCAGCTCCAGTCGACCACCGGGCTGACCGTTCTGGGTGGGCATGGTCACTGCCAGCAAAACCGTGAACTGTTCTTTTGGAGAGAATCTGTCGAGGGTGACATCGATCCCGCTGTAAGTCGATTCGACGGGCGGATCGACAAGTCGATCGATGAGGGTGAAACGACCGTCGCGAACAACCAGGTCGAGTGGGCCGGAGTCCTGGGTCTTGGCTGGCTCACGCAGGGGCCGGAGTGATCGCCAGTTCCAGTCAGGTTCAGATCCGTTCGGTCGGCGGATGAGGACGATCTGGGGTGAATCGAGCTCGAGTCCGCGCAGCTCAGGGCGCCCCCGGAGCAGTGACCAGAGCCCCACCCGCAGTCGAACGACACGGGCGAGCACAAAGTCGCCGCTGCCAAAGGCCGGATCCTCGGCAATCCGCACCTCATCGGCGCGGACCTCGATCCGCGGCAGCAAGCGGAGGGAGAGTCGACCAAGCGCCACCCGGCGATCGAGCTGCTTCTCGATCTGGGTGACGATCGCGCCGCGGGAACTCTCGAGATCGACCAGCCGTGGTCCCAGCCACAGCGCCAGCAGCAGCAGGACGAGCCCCCCGCAGGTGAGGGCCACCGGCCTGAACCAACGTGCGTTGATGAGCGATGATAATGTCATGGGTATTCTCCCTTCCGGCGTTTCGATTATACGCCAGGGGCCGGAACCCCGCACCAGCAATAGTTATATTTATGCGGCGATTCGGGAACGGAAGTGGCAGGATGTTCATTCGGCCTCCGGACGAGTTCGAACCTTCCGCCGGCAAAGGGAGGTCTTTTGCGGTCGTCTCCTTACGTGAAAAGATCCCCTGACATATACTCTGCAAGCCCTGCATCGAATGAAACGGCCTCCTCTCCAGGCAGATCAAGCCGGCCGGGGAGGCGAAATGAGCGACCGGTCGGTTTTGGAGTGGTGAATGACGCGAGCAATTCTGGCAACTTGTGGATGGATACTGATGCTGGCGGGTGGAGTAATGGCCCAGAATCAGAACGGCGGAGTGGGATCAGCATCTCCCAATCAAGCGGCGAGTCCGGCGGTGGGTACAACCGGTGGACAAGAGGCGGGATCAAGCTTTGTTGGCCACGGCATCCTTCAGCCCAACTCACAGGATCGTCATGCCCCGTACCGTGACAACCTGGTGGCAATCAAACTACGGACACCCCACGTGCGGGCATTGTTCGGCGGCTTCGAGCAGGGAGCCGGTCTTCCGGTCGGGCTCGAAGTGACGACGGCCGACCGCCTGCGCGGCCTCGAGCTGCGGGCGCGGGCGATCGCTTCGACCAGACTCTACCGACGCTTTGAAGCCGGAATCTGGATTCCCAAGGTTGGCGACGAGCGGAACCACCTCGATCTCTGGGTGGGCTACCGGATGCGGAGACAGGACAACCTCTTCAACCTCGGCCCGCAGAGCGCCGCGACGCCCGAGACCAACTTCTCAGCCGAGCAGCGGAGCCTCAATCTCGTCTTTCTCCGCGAGGTGACCAAAGGATTGCAGGTCGGCGTCTACGGTCAACTGGCAACCGCCAACGCTTATCCCGGACGGGAGCGCGGAACCGACGATCTGCCGATTGGTCAAATGTTCTCGACCGATCCGCGCCATCCGAACTGGCTCCCCGGACTCCACACCGACGTGCGGACCGTCTCGGCTGGACTCTTCGCGGAGCTCGACCGGCGCAACGACGAGGTCGGTCTGACCAGGGGCCACTACCTCTATGCCCGCCTGGCGACGACCGACAGGCTCCGGCACGATCGTTTCTCCGACTTTGGCTGGCGGGAGACCGAGCTGGATGGTCAGCTCTATCTGCCACTGGGAAGCGACTACACCTCCCTTGCCCTGCGAAGCCTCGCCATTCTCAAACAAACGCGCGGCGGGAGCCAGATCCCCTTCTACGATCTGGCCTGGATGGGCGGAAGGACGCAGCATCGCGGCTATCGCAATTTTCGCTTCCGTGGCCACAACCTGCTCGTCCTGACGGTCGAGCCGCGGCGAACGATCATCAAACAGTCGGAGACGCGCGGCCTCGACCTGATCGTCTTTGGTGACGCGGGCCAGGTCTGGGGCGACAATCGACCGGCGGCCGCCGCTGCAGCTCGGCAGTTCGCGAACTCTGACTGGCGCTATGCGCTCGGTGGAGGAGTCCAGTACCGTCTTAACCGCACGACGGCCTTCCGGATCGATATTGGCCGTGGTCGCGAGGAACTGCGGGCCTTCTTCTCAGTCTCGCGGGGATTCTGATCGTCAGTGGATGAGGACTGGCATGACCAGTCGGCCGCTTCCGGTCGTTGTCAGGTGATGCAGATTGCGCCCCTGACCGGTTCCATCCGGGGCCAGATCGATGATTGCCCCGCTGAGCGGATGGTCGGCTGACGCAGCAAATCTCATCCAACCGCTCCGCCCAACCGGAATGAGGGCCTCAAAGCGCGGTGAGGTTCGTGGAAAGTTTGGTCCAAGAAGCCCCCGCAGTTGACGGCCGGCGGCGGGGATAGTGAAACTGGCCCCTCTCTCCAGGTCGTCAAAAAGAAGTCCGCTCAGACTCCACAATGGAATGTCGCCTTCGAGCAGCCCACCCCCAAGCCGATTGACGATAAGCATCGTGCCA
>JBEAVZ010000287.1:0-4370 GCA_041160645.1 Acidobacteriota bacterium | reverse complement strand
GTCCTGCCCGGGCGTCGGAGGCGGGGGCGGCGGAGGACCGACACTCACCCCGCTTCCACCATCCTTATGCCAGAGGTAGACGTGGAAGGTCCCGATTCCTCGTTCCGACTTCGAGGCGAGAATATAGCGACCATCGGTCGTCCAGGATGGCGAGAGGAACATCAGCATCCCGGCGCCGCGTCCCTTCGTAATCGCCCGCGGCTCGCTTCCGTCCGGATTGCTGACCCAGAGCTGTTCCGCTCCGCTGCGATCGCTGATGAAGACGATCTGCTTGCCATCCGGAGAAAACTTTGGCTGACTCTCGAAGGACATCTCGCCAATGATCCGCTTCGCCGCGCCACCCTCGATCGGGAGCGTGTAGATGTCACCCAGCATGTCAAAGACGATCGTTTTTCCATCCGGCGAGACGTCGAGCGACAGCCAGGTCCCTTCGTCAGTGGTGAAAGAGACCCTGGCCTCCGGCCCCACGGGTTTGAGGATCAGCTCCTCCTTCTTTGGGGACGGTTTCTCCTCCTTGGCCGGAGCGACCGGTTGCTGAATGGCCGCCCCAGCCAGCAGCAGGGGATCGACCAATAAAAGAAACGAAAAGAGCGTTGTCAGTCCAAGTCGTACGATTCGCCAGTGCGCCATCTCTCCTCCATCAAGCAGGTCAGCAGGTCTCACGCGGGTCTCAACCGGAGAGGCGCGCACTCCGCGCCATCCCGGTCAGGGATGATATCTTCGAGCTGATAAATAATCGAACGGTGTCAGTTCGGATGTTGAATCATACCGATTTCTACGCCGAAACTTAAATACTTTCGGCAGATTTACGTCCGGGGCAAACAGGTTTATGCTCGTTCCCGTGGACACAGTATCTTCAAGCAGATTGGTGGTGGGAAAATGGAAAAGGGAGCAAGTCTCAACTGGCGGCTCGATTTCACGGTCATTGGCGGACTCTTCGCCTTTGGCATCTATATCCTGCTCAAGATGGCCTACCTGCCACTCTACCGCAGTTCGATCTATACGCTGCTCTTCATCGGGACCGCCTGGTACTATCTGGCGGCCCGGTGGGCCTTGCGAATCCCGCCGCTGCTCGCGGTGCTGGTCTACCTGACAGCCTTTCTCGACGGGATTGGAAATCTGCTTGGACTCTATCGCCAGAAGTTTCTCTTCATCCAATACGACGAGTTTACCCATTCCATCTCACCGGCACTGGCCGCTCCGGTGGTCGTCTGGCTTCTCGATGCGCTGCTCCAGCGCTTTGGTTACCGCTTGCCGCTCGGTCTGGTGACCATCTTCGCCATCACTATCATGTTCACGATCGCCGGATTTTACGAGATCGTCGAACTCTGGGATGACAAGTATATGCACCCGGTTCCGGGAATGCGCATTCACGGCGCGTACGATACCCCGAACGATCTGCAATGGAACCTCGGGGGGATGATCGTCGGCGGAACGATCGCCTGGTCGATTTTGAGAAGAGCCTCGCTCAGAAATAGAGCTTCAGCCCCAGCTGGATGACCCGCGGATCCCCCGCGGTAGTTATCGATCCGAAAGCGCCGCTTCCGGCAACGCCATTGGGAGTCCCGAGTGGCGGGGTGTTCGTCAAATTGAAGACCTCCGCTCGCCATTCCAGATCGACCGTGTCGCCGAGCCGGTTCATCTTGATGATTGCCAGATCGAAGGTCCGGTAACCAGGTCCGCGGACCGGGTTGCGTGATGAGGTGCCGAGGCTGAACTGTGGCGCAATTCGAAAGGCATCTGTATCGAACCAACGGTTCGTTGATCGTGCGCTTCGTGGCAACCTGGGACTTCGCAGTAGATTGGGCCGTTGCATACCAAAGCCGGCAAAGGCGTTGAAGTTGGTGATCTGGGTCACCGGAAATGGAAGTCCGGACTGAATGATGGCCATCCCCGTCATCCGCCAGCCTCTCCGGAGCGCGCGCAGCCAATCTCCCTTCCCGAAGTTGAGATCGATGGTGTAACTGGCTGTCAGGACATTTGGCAGATCTCCGGTGGAGACATCCCTTTCAAGAGCCCGGTTGAAGGTGTCGGCAACCGGAAAGTTGGCGATCGGTCCACTCTGGATCGAAGCGTCGAAGACCGCGCCAGCGTCATCGATCAGCTTCGACCTGGTATAGCTGATCAGAAAAGCTATTCCACGCGTAAGCCGCTTCTCCAGCTTTGCCTGGAGCGCATGGTAGTTCGTGTTTCCGACGTTGTGGCGGTAGAAGCTGACGGTGGTGAAGCGTGGAAATGGCCGGAGCAGCTGGGCGCGGGGAATCGTCGGATCGCCGAGTGGCGAGGATCGTGGTATCTCTCCGAAGAATGGATTGGGAACCTGTTGCAGCAGTTGGGGACCTAATGACAACTGGGCGACCGTCAATTGATTGATATTGCTGTCCGGAATACCGACATGCGTGATCTTTGAGCCAGCATAGGCGACCTCACCGACCATATTGTCTCCCAGCGCCCTCTGGATCGCGAGGTTCCATTGCTGCGCATAGCCGCTCCCGAGATCGCGGTCGACGGCGAAGACTCCCTGGCCGCGGCCGGCATTGCCGTCAGGCTTGATCGGCTCGATTACCGGTCCTTTGGAGAGCGTGAAGGCGGGAGTTACTCCATCGAGTGAGCGCTGCGTCACGGTTTGGATGAAGGGAAACTGTGGCAACGTGAAAGGTGTTGTGATTCCGGCCTGCTCCTGCCAAACAAGTCCATACCCGGTTCTGATGACCGTCTGCTGACCAATCTGCCAGGCGAGCCCGAGTCGTGGCCCGAAATTGAATTTTTCAAGATTGCGGGCATTCCGTGGATTCCCATCTCTGCCAGCGTATTCAAGCTGTTCAGTCTTTGGATTGAATATGGCGCCCCGGTTGTTGGCCTCGGTCGATGGAAAGTTGAGTGTGTAGCGCAAACCGGCGTTGAGGGTCAACCGCGGGGTTATTCGCAGATCGTCCTGCCCAAATATTTCAAGGATCTTCGCTTGCGGGCGCAACCGCTCCGGTTGCAGATCGATGCTGAATCCTCCGACCTGACCAAGCAGAAAGCTGGCCAGCGCGTTGCCGGTCTCTCCGGAAAGCAGGCTGCCAGTCGAGAAACTGCCCGTCGTGTCCGGAGTCCCGCGTGAACCGGAGAACGGGGCCGTGAAACTGTAGGTGCCGCGTGGCGAGGGTGGTTGCAGAATTGTCAATCTTTCCAGGCGCAGGTCGACCCCCAGCTTGATCGAGTGGCGTAGCCGTTGAACACTCAAGAGCTCAACCACCTGGATGACGGTAGTGCTGAAGTTCGTATTGGTATTGGGGGACGGACCAAGTTGCTGGAGGCCGGCGATCGATATGGTCGGCATGACACCCTGAAAATTCAGACTCTCCGGAAGCCCTGGCAGACTTGGTGGGCTGGGAGAGGCGAGACTGCGCCGGTCGATCGTTCGCGAGGTCACTCCGCCACGAATCTCGTTGATCATCCGTGCGCCGATGATCTGCTGGTAGCTCCCCATACCCTGATATCCACCACTCCGCTGTCGGCCGAGAAATCCCTGGGCGATGGCCCCACTCCCATCCGGAAGGGGAGTCACTGGTGTGGCAACTTCAAGGGCGATCGAGAAACGGCCAAAGAGCCGACCAAACTGTGAAATCCGCTGATCAATGCGGAGATCTGCCTGCTCCTGCGCCAATCGCTCATTGGCTGTCCGGGTGAAGTTGTTGGCCCGGCCCTCGCTGGTCGGCAGAGGATAGCGGGCGGCCAGTCTGCGCGCCAGCGGATCGAGGTCGTTGGCCGGAATCAGGTTGCCGGGATAGGCGCGGCGATCACCCGGCCGGAATATCTGTCCCACCCGCGCCGCAATCAGCCGGCCAGTGGTGTCGAGCACCTCGATCGGAGTTCCCGTATCGGTCTTAGTGGCCGTCAATGTCTGCGGGTGCAGAAACAGTTGCGGCCCCAGAGTAGCGCTGAAGTCGCCCTGCCGTTGCGCGGGGGAGGGTACCGTCGAGGTCACCACTCTGGCGACCGCCTGTCGAGTTCCCTGATAATCGGCGAAGAAGAAGGTTTGATTGGGCCGCAGTGGACCGCCCGCGACCAGACCATACTGCTGACGGCGAAAGAGCGGACGGGCCGGGCTTGTCTTCGCCGACGCCATGAGATGGCGTGCGTTGAGCGTCTCGTGCCGAAGAAAGCCAAAGGCGCTGCCGTGGAAAGAGTTGGTGCCGGCCCGTGTCGTCAGGTTGATCACTCCTCCATTGAAGCGCCCAAACTCGGCGGCCGGCACGTTATTCTCAACTTTGAACTCCTCGATCGCTTCGATGAGCGGGTAGAAGGCGACCTGGCCGGGTTCCGGCTGCAACGCCGAGATTCCATCATAAAGAAATTCATTGACCCGTGGACGACCGCCATTC
>JBEAVZ010000282.1:0-2920 GCA_041160645.1 Acidobacteriota bacterium | reverse complement strand
ACCATGGCGATATTCGCGCCGCCGTCGAGCCGTGCATAGGTGGCCGTGCCGAGCACATCCTTTTCGCCGAGCTCAACCACCCGCGTCTGGCCGTTCCGGAGCTTCATCTCGATCCGCAGGGCAGGAGGGACCAGGCCGTAAGACTTTAGTTCGTCGGGATTGCCCGCCCCAAACTCGCGTTCGATCGTCAACCCGGTCAGATCACTGAGGAGTCCACGCACCGCCGCGTCGTTTGCCGGCGCCGGTAGTGGTTGCGTGATCATCCAGCGCTCACCCTCAGCCTGCAGGGCGATCGTGTCAGATCCCCGGCGGATTTCGATACTGGCAATATCCTCGGTCTTGATCTCCCAGGCCGGTTTCGAGGTGGTTGCCGATTCCTCATCCCGGGGTTTGCCGGGTTTGTATTCGAGGTAATAGACGGCGGTCCCAAGGGCGATCGCAAGAATCAGAAGAATCAGTGTACTGCGTTTCATAAGCCTGTCTTCATCAAAATAAAGAGGCAGACCCGCCGATCATTGGCAGGTCCACCTCCGGGTTGGTTTGATTGATCAACGACGCTTCCACCAGACGTAGGCGCCAATGCCAATGACCGTGAGCGGCATGAGCAGGACGACCAGCAGGAAGAAGGTTCGCTGCTGACTCTCGGTCATGGTCACGCTCCGGTTGGTGGGGCTCTTCGGACGAATCGAGATGAGGTCCTCTTCCTGGGCCAGCCAGTTGACAGTGTTCAGGAAGAGATCGCCATTCCCGGCCAGGCGGACATAGTTGTTGTTCGCGAAGTCGGAATCGCCGATGACCACGAGCCGGGCCTCTTTCTCCCCCACCATTTTGGTCGCGGTGATGCCGAGCGTGACCGGCCCTTCGTTATCCTGCCCTTCGTCAAACTTGGCGTCATCACCCTGCAGCGCCGTCTCGCCCCAGCTCCGTTCAGAAGTCTTCAGCAGTTCGGTCTGGGTGATGTCTGTCCGTTCCCCGCCAGACTTTTTAACGGAGCGGGCAAGCGGGAAGAAGGTGGCCGTCCGTTTCATGTCCTTGGTGATGGGATGGTTGCCGTATTCACCAACCAGCGGAACCGCCGGCCCGGTGCCAAAGAGGCGACCAACTCCGCTCACGTCGATGACCGTATCCTTGCCCATTTCGACGTTCCAGGATTTGAGAATATCCCCAACTCCGGGATCGGTATCCGGATCGATCTGAATCAACGCCTTGCCGCCCTCGTCGAGATACTTTCCGATCAGGGTCGCTTCCTGGGGGATGAGCGCGCTCTTCGGGCCGCTGAGGACGATCACGGAACAGTCGGCCGGCACCTGATTCTCGGTGATCAGGTTGATCGATCTGGTCTGATAGTTCTCGTTCTGGAGGGCCTTGTCGATCGCCTGGTATCCCTCGGCTTCGGCGTCGGCGATATCGCGCTCACCGTGTCCGCTGATGAAGCAGATCGTCTTCATCTGGTCACGCGTCACTTTCATGATCGCATTGATCAGATCCTGCTCGGAGGTTGCCTGCGGACGCTCGACCCGCTCGCCAGCCACGATCACGGTCTCCCCCATCCGCTGCACGTTGAACTGGCGGGCCAGATCGGGCTTCTGCTGTGGATCGACCCGCTCGTAGGTCAGGCGCTGGGTCTGGTTCTTGAAGACCGCCATCTGGTCAGAGAGGGGCTGGTCCTCGACCTTGTCAAACTTGATGACCCGGACATCCTTCTGCAGTCCATTGAGGATCTTTTTCGACTGGTCGGAGAGCGTGTAGAGCCCCTCCGGGGTGAGGTCGAAGCGTTTGTGGTAACGGTAGCCGAGATAGTTAAGCAGACCAAGGATGGCGAGGAAGGCGATCAGCAGCCCGCCGAGGTTGACTCCGGCCTTGCCCGATCGCCCACTGAAGAAGGCGACGAGGTCGCGGAAGTTGAGCGCCACCGCCGCGAGGATCAATACCGCCCCTGCCGCGACCAGCGAGATGTTCATCCATCCCCAGACTCCTTCGATGTTCTGCCTGACCAGCCCGGAGATGAGCATCGCGGCGCCAACGAAGCCGGAGAGGCGGGTGTATTCTTGCAGTTTATTGTTCATATGCTTTTCTGATGTTAGGCGCGTCTCCAGCGCATCGATTCAATAGTCCGCAATGTCAGGAAGAGGCCAAGCACGGTCGCCGACAGATAGAAGACGATGCTCGACGTATCGATGATCCCCTGGGCAAAGCTCTCGTAGTGTTGAAGGATCGAGAGATACTTGAAGATTTCGCCAGTGGTCGATGAAGCTCCCCGGACGCCAAAGTCGAGCACCCACAAAAGGAGAAAGAGAACGAAGGTGACGACTCCGGCAATGATCTGGCTCTCGGTCAGCGACGAGATGAATGATCCGATGGCAATCAATGTCAGCCCAAGCAGAAAGACTCCGAGATAGCCTGAACCGATGATGCGCCAAGGCAGCGCGGGCTCGCTGAAGAACGAGATGACCAGGTGATAGATCAGGGTCGGGGAGAGCATCAGCCCAAAGAGCGAGAGCGAGGCAAAAAATTTGCCCAGAACGATCTGCAGCTCCGACACGGGCGAGGTCATGAGCATCTCCATGGTTCCCCGCTTCCGTTCCTCGGAATAGACCCCCATCGTCAGCATGGGGATGAGGAAGAGAAGGACGGTCGCAATCACCCCGACAAAGTTGCGGATGACCAGTCCCGGGACGTCCATGTCCGGCGGCGCCCCCATCCGCTGGGCCTGCATCTGGGCCATGATCGAACGCTCAATCAGGATTGAAAGGATATTCGCAAAGAAGTATCCGGTGATGAGCAGAAAAAAGCCGATGACGATATAGGCAATCGGCGAGACAAAGTAGCTCTTCATCTCACGACGAAAGATGGCAAGAATCCCATTCATCAGTCATTCTCCTTGTCAGCTTTGACCTCGGATCGCTCCTCGGTCGTCAAG
>JBEAVZ010000240.1:0-4430 GCA_041160645.1 Acidobacteriota bacterium | reverse complement strand
ATCTCAACCATCGTGAGTACCGCCTGACGATCGGGCTCCTCTTTGTCATCCTGATCCTGATCGCGAAGATCGTCTGGGGCTGATGCCGCCCCCGCGGCGGTAGCCTTATTGGATATTCTGTTTTCAAGACTGATGATGCACCGACCAAGACTGCTCCTGATCACCTCCCTGCTCATCCTGGCCGCGCTGGCGTCGGTTGAGGCGCGACGTCAGGAACCGCAGCTCCCGACACCAACGCCAACCCCAACTCCGACTGCAACACCTGCCCCCGCCCCGCCACCGGCCCGCGTCGAGCCTCGTCCGGTCAACGGCAAGAGTCTGCGGCTGCTGCCCCTCCGGCGTGACTTCGCGAAGGGCATCGAGATCCCGGTTGGTGAGAAGCTCGAGTATGAGATCAAATACTCCCGCTTCCCGATCTATGCCAATGTCGGCGTCGTTACCTTCGAGAACCTTGGCCCGGCTACCCCCATTCCGGGGCTCAATATCGAATATGCGCCCCCCGCTGATGACCAGCTGCTCCGCCTCCGCTCGACGGCGGTCTCGAAGGGCATCCTGCTCGCGATCCTCGGCATCGACGTTCACGACCGCTTCGAGAACCTCGTCTCGCTGCGCGACTTCTCGACCCGCCTCAGCTTCGATGAACTGAAGGAGGGCAAGAAACATCGCACCCAGTCGGGACTCTTTGATGAGGCCGAACAGCAGGTCAAATACCTGACGACCAACCTCGCCAATCCGAAAGTCAGTCCAAAGATCAGGAATCTCCCGCGCGAAGAGGGGATGCTCAGCCTGCTCACGGCGATCTACTTTGTCCGGCTGCAGAAATACAAGGAGGGTCAGACCATGGTCTTCCCGGTCAGCTATGACGAAGAGAACTATACTTTTGAAGTGCGTGTCGGCAAGACTGAGAAGCTGAAGACCGAGTGCGGGAAGATCAAGGCGATCCGGCTCGAACCGCAGCTCTTCGGTCCGGGCAAGTTCTTCAACCGCAAGGGCGAGATGACGATGTGGATGAGCCGGGACCGGCTCCACGTCCCGCTGCGCCTCGTCGCGAAGACCTCGTCAGGGACGGTCACCGCCCGGTTGCTCAACTTCCGGAAGAACTGCCAGCTGATCGATATCGATGAAGAGGCTCTCGAATCGACTTCACCTTAAAGGGCTGCAGCAACGCCGCACCGCACGCCAGGTTACTCCTCTTCACGGTTGCCAGGCAGCTCACAAACACCACCCCCCGGGCAATCGCATTTCAAGCGCCAGCCATCTGTTGAACCGGGGACAGGCGCCGCGCGCCCACGGAGCACGACTCTTAAAATGGGATCGCCATGAATACTATCCGGTATTAGTCAGCTTGCCCCCCGCCCCACCGTTTACAAAATTGTAGGTTACAGTTACCATCCCGACCATACTATTTGACGGTTATCCCGTCTTGATTCGAACCCTGCCCGGTAAAGCGGCTCTTGCCTGGGCTTCCAGAGGGAGCTCGTGGCATCTACTGATCGTCGTCGCCAGCGCCTGCCGATACAGGGTCCGGCGATCGTGATTGGGATACGAAAGATTCATTGATTGAACGGGAACCGGATATCAGACTCATCCCCTCCCGACCACTAGTCTCCGCCGCTGGGCGCGGAGCGGAGACAGATAGGCAGCTACTTGTCCGTCACCACTGGCTCCATTGCTAACGTTGCCCTGGGCACCCTGGTGTTCAGATCAGAATGGGTGTCGTCACCTTCCATAATATGAGGAGTTTATACTGATGTTACTGAGACTAAGTCGAACGGGAATCGTCTATTTACTGATGGTCCTGGCTGGCATCACCGCGGTCCACACCACGGCGGCCGGCCAGTCCCAGGCGCTGAACGGACAGATCGAGGGGATCGTCAAGGATGCGAATGGCAGCGCGGTGCCGGGCGCATCGATTACAATCAGAAATATCGAGACCGGCGCCGAACGGGCCGTGACGAGTGATGCCGATGGCGTCTATCGTGCCCCGCTCCTTCCGCTGGGAACCTACCGGATAACGGTCGAGGCGCCCAACTTCAAGAAGCTCGTCCGTGACGGAATCACACTGACGGCGGGACAGACGGCGACGATCGACCTTGGCCTCGAGGCCGGTGATCTCTCGGCCACCGTGACCATCACCTCGGATACGCAGATTGCCGATGCGGGAAAGATCGATGTCGGCCGCGTCCTCAACAAGCGGGAGGTTCAGGATCTTCCGTTAGTCTCGCGCAATCCCTATAACTTTGCGCTCCTGCAGGCCAATGTCGTCGGTCGACCAAACACGGAATTTGGCGTTCCGCGAGTGAGCGCCAACGGCTACGCGCGGCGAACCAACTTCCAGCTCGATGGCAATGCCAACACGCAGGCGAACCAGGCCGGACTGCGGCTCGTTCCGATCTCGGAGACTTTTGTCAGTGAAGTACAGCTGGTGACCAACGGTTTTTCAGCCGAATTCGGCAACACGCCGGGGCTGGTCATGAACAATGTCACCCCATCCGGAACCAACGATCTGCACGGCTCCGGAAGCTATCGCTTTCGCCGCACCGGGATGTCTTCGCGCCCCTTCAACACCTCGCCGCTGGCCATCAAGGCGCCCACGGCCGTTGACGATATCACGGCCGCCGTCGGCGGACCGATCCTCAAGGATCGCTGGCATTTTTATGGCGGGTACGAATGGGTGACGCGCGATTTTTCGGGTCGCCCGGCACAGACGGTGACGATCACCGAGGCCAATAAGCAGGCGCTCATCGCGGCGGGTCTCTCCGCCGCCCAGTTTGTCTCATCGATTCCGGCCTCGCAGAAGGTCAACTTCTTTATCTTCCGGACCGATGCGCAGCTGAACGCCGCCAATCGTCTCACCGGACGTTACATCCGTTTTACCAACTATTCACCAAACAACATCGGTGGAGCCCTGAACACCCTCGAACGAACGGTCGATCTGGACGACAAGTCGAGCTCACTGGCGATCCAGTTGATGACGGTCTTTTCGCCGACCGTCTTCAATGAGTTCCGGTACCAGCGCGCCAATCGCAAATCGCAGTTCCTGCCGACCGAGTTCACCCCGAAGAGCGGCCCCTCGATCGTCATCCCCAACGTGGCGCAGTTCGGTCCGGCGACCAACCTCGGAACCATCTCGCCGATCGAGACGATGAACCAGTTTCAGAACAATCTGACCTGGAACAATGGCGACCACTCGATGAAGTTCGGCGGGGGCGTCAACCGGGTCTATGACTATCGCCGGAACGATATTTCAGCGGTCTTCACCTTTCCGACACTCGCCGCCTATCTGGCGGCGCGATCCGGCAGCAATCTGCGCGGGTATACCAACTTCACCCAGACGCTGGGAAATGCCGAGATCACCTACAATTCAGCCTTCTACAACTTCTTCGCGCAGGATGACTGGAAGGTGACACGCCGGTTGAAGCTCAATTATGGCCTGCGTTACGACCTCTATGACGTGCCGGAGGGTGACGTCAACTCGCCCTTCGAGCAGGGTCGAAACTTCCGCGTCGACAAGAACAACTTCGCGCCGCGACTTGGTTTCGTCTATTCGTTGAATGAGGGATCCCGACCGACGGTCATTCGTGGAAGCTTCGGAATGTACTATGACACGGTCTATCTGGTCATGTACGAGAATGCGATTCAGGGTAATGGAACGGGTCGCTACCTGAATGTGACCCGGACGCCCGCCCAGCCCGGGGCTCCCGATTTTCCAAACATCATCAATGCCTCGCTGAGCTCGCTTGGGATAACCCAGAACGCCGAGGTTGTCTCGCCTGACTTCAAGAATATGTACGCGCTGCATTACCAGGCGCAGCTCGAGCAGGCGCTGACGAACGACCTCTCCGTGACGCTCGGATACATCCACTCGAATGGGCGCATGATCCCGGTCTATCGTCAAATCAATTGTCGTCCGGTGGGAACTTCTCTGGCCGATGGGCGGCCACTCTACGGCACAGTCGCGATCAACGCCACCAGCGGCGCGGCGACGGTGACGCCCTGCACGAACAAGGTCAATCCCGCCTTCAACAATGTCATTCAGGTCGAATCAGGCGGCACATCGAACTATGATGCGCTGACCCTGCAGTTCAATAAGCGGTTTTCGCAGGGCTACCAGTTCAGCGTCAACTACACGTTGTCGAAGGCGCGTGACAACGCACCGGAGCGCAATCTGCAGGGCGTTGGCGCGGTCACCCAGTCGGATCCTTCCAACCGCGAGTTCGATCGTGGTTATGGAGTCGCGGACCAGCGGCATACCCTCTCGGCGACCTTCGTGGCTCGTCCAAAGTTCAACATCGAGAGCCGATCGCTCGCCTACCTGCTCAACAACAACCAGCTGAGCTTCATCGCGACGGCCGGCAGCGGCGAGACCTTCCCGATCACGACCAACTTCGACCTCAACGCGGATGGCATTCTCAATGACATCCCCGTCG
>JBEAVZ010000230.1:0-6341 GCA_041160645.1 Acidobacteriota bacterium | reverse complement strand
GCCTCGGCCAGCACCAGACCCGCCAGGCTGCCAATCCCTCCCAGTGAGAGCACCTGAAGGAGGTAGGCGCCGATGACGCGCCGATTGGTCCCCCCGAGGCATTTGAGGATGGCGATCGTCCGCATCTTCTGCTGGATAAAGACGCGGGTGACGCTTGAGATTCCAATTCCCCCGAGGACGAGGATGACCAGGCCGATCAGGCTCAGGTAGTCCTCGACGCGGGTCAGTGAATCGCTGAGACGATCCTGCGAGGTCCGGAACGACCGGACATTGATGTTCGGCAACGGCTGGAGCTGCTCGCGCAGGCGGGCCACCAGCGGCTCCATTCCCCCTTCACGCGTCTTGAAGAGGGTCCGAAAACGGACCCGGCTGCCGAAGGAGACCAGCCCGGCCGCCTCGGCGTCGCGGTAGTCGATGATCACCCGCGGGCCCAGGCTGAAGGCATTCATGGTGTTTCCCGGCTCCTTCTCGATCATTCCGCGGATGGTGAAATCGAGGTTGCCGATGCGGACCTGATCGCCCACCTGCAGATTGAGGGCGGCGAGGGCCCCCTGGCGGATCAGAATGCCCCGGTCCCGCAGCAGGTCATGGCGGTAGGCAAGACCATCGGCCAGCAGAATCTCACCGTAGAAGGGGAACTCCGGCTGAACGGCCTTCACCTCGACCATCCGCGGCTGCGAGTCGGGCTGCTTGGTTGCCCGCAGCATGGTCGCCGTCTCGATCTCCTCGGTGCGCGCCTCGACTTCGGGCGCCCGCATCGCCGCGTCGAGAATGGTCCGGGCCGCGGCTGGCAGGGCGGAATTGGTCGAGACCTGGACGTCGGCGGTGAGCAGTGAGCGGGCCTCACCGTTGACCGAACTCTTCAGGTTCTGGACGAGGGAGCGCAGGCTGACGATCGCCCCGACCCCGATCGCGATGCAGATAAAGAAGAAGATCAGGCGGTGCCAGGAGGCGCGTATCTCCCGCCAGGCGAGGGTGAGCGAGAACTTCATGACGTCACCTCCCGCTCCGCACTGGCCGGTCTGATCCGGATATCCTCGACGACCAGTCCGTCACGGAAACTGATTCGCCGGTCAGCGAGGTCGGCCAGCTGTTGGTCATGGGTGACGAGAACCAGCGTCGTGCCCCGTTCGCGGTTGATTCGCAGCAGCAGGTCGATGATCAGCCGTCCATTGCGTGAGTCGAGATTTCCGGTCGGTTCATCGGCGAGGAGGAGGCGAGGATTGTTGGCCATCGCCCGGGCGATCGCCACGCGCTGCTGCTCGCCGCCCGAGAGCTGGGAGGGGTAGTGATGGCCGCGGTCGCGCAGCCCTACTTCATCGAGAAGTTCCCGGGCCCGCTCTGCTGCCCGTGCCGCTCCGGCGATCTCGAGCGGAATGAGAATGTTCTCAAAGGCGGTCAATGACGGGATGAGGTGAAATGACTGAAAGATGAAACCGACGAGCGATCCACGCAACTCGGCCAGCGCATCCTCGCTCATTTGCGTGATCTCATTTCCGTTGAGCCGAATGCTGCCCGCCGTCGGGGCGTCGAGGCCGGCAATCAGCCCCAGCAGCGTCGATTTACCGCTTCCCGACGGACCAACGATCGAGATGAACTCACCCTCGGCGATCTCCAGATCGAGCGGTTGGAGAATGGTCAGTTGATCGTTGCCACTGGTGACTACTTTGGAGACTTTTCTGAGTTGAATCATGGTATCTTATCTGTTGATCTCGATCGATCGGCTGACTGGTCAGCAGGACTGCAGGTCTTTTCCAGAGTCCACTACAGTTCCTGGCCGGAGTGAGAGATCCGGTCGGTCTCGTGCCGAGCAGGGCCAGCCCCGCTGAAGCTGCTTGCGACGCCGCCCTGGGTGCCGCATCAGGTCTGACTGCGCCATCGTTGAATTGCGCCAGGCGAACCGGGATGGACCGATTCGGACCAACGTGTACAGGCGCGACAGGCGCAACAGGCCCGAATTAAATAAAATAGCTGCACAGGACAAATATAAAGGAAGAATATGCCTTTAAGCCGGAATAAATTCAAATCGCCGACCTGGACAATGGCGCTGCTGGGTGGACTGATCATGACGACCATCGCCTTCGGTGCGTGCCGATCGGCAGGGGAGGGGGCGACGGGAGTCCAGACTGCGTCGACCACCGCCAACTCCGCTGCCCCCGGTACCCCGGCCGTCTCCGCCACCCCGCTCGCCACCCCAGACGAGCGCCCGATTCTGCTCGCCTTTGGAGACAGTCTGACCGCTGGTTACGGACTTCCCGCCGCTGAGGCCTACCCGAACCTTCTCCAGCAAAAGATCGATGCGGCGGGGTATCGTTACCGGGTCGTCAACGCCGGTGTCTCGGGAGACACGACTGCTGGTGGCCTGCGGCGGCTCGAATGGTCGCTCGAGGGACCGGTCAAGGTCATGGTTCTGGCGCTGGGCGGCAATGACGGGCTGCGGGGCCAGCCGGTGGAAGAGATGAAGGCCAACCTTGCGAAAATGATCGAGATTGCCCAGCGGCGCGGGGTCAAAGTGGTGCTGGCGGGGATGGAGGCTCCTCCAAATCTCGGTCCCGACTACACGGGCCGGTTTCGGACGGTCTACCGTGAGCTTGCTCGTCAGTACCAGACCCCGTTGATCCCCTTTCTGCTCGAGGATATCGGGGGACGTCCGGACCTTAACCAGCCGGACGGGATCCATCCCAATTTCGCTGGGGAGAAGATTCTCACCGAAAATGTCTGGCGAGTGGTTGAGGGTGAGCTGGCGCGGTAGAGCTTCTCAGCCAGGCGATCGATGACCGGAAAGAATATTGGTAAATATCAGATCATCTCCGAGCTGCCTCCCGGCAGCTTTGGTCCGGTCTACCTCGGGCGACTTCCCGAATCGGCGACCGAGCTGGAGATCCGCAAGATTCCCCTGAACCGCTGCTCCAGCGCCGAACGGGCGCTGCTCAAGGCACGGATCAGGCGGGCGGCCTGGGTGCAGCACCAGTTGAGACACCCGGGGATTGTCAGGCTTCTCGACTCCTTTGCCGACGCCCAGTCCTGTTATCTGGTAGCCGAGCACGTGGCCGGAACCAATCTTCGCGACCTTCTCCAGCGGCAGGGGTTACCGACCTTGTCGCAGGCCCTCAGTCTGACCCGCCAGGCCCTCGCCGCGCTCGATTATGCCCATCAGCTGCGCTACCTTGACGAGTCTGACACGCTCCAGATCGGGCTGCTCCACCGCGACCTCAAGCCGGCCAGTCTCGTTCTCGACGCCACGGGGCGTCTGCGGATCACTGAATTCGGCGTCGCCAATCTGCCCGATAACCCGGCCTATCCCTTCACTGGTCTGCAGCCGGGCACACTCGACTATCTGGCCCCCGAATTGCTGCGCGGAGCCGACCCCGATCCGCGGACAGATATCTTCAGTCTGGGAGTGATCATCTACGAGATGCTGACCGGCCATCACCCCTACCGGCGCGCGGTCTCGTGGGGCGCCGAAGACAGCCACCCGGGAGCGGGAAGTCGGCGCCTCCGCCCGGCCGGGATGGCCGGCGGACCAAGACTGAGTTACGACCAGCCCCCGCCAGCGATCGCCGAGATTCGGCGCGAGGTCGAACCGCGACTCTCGCGGATACTGATGCTGGCGCTCGACCGGCGTCCGGTGGTCAGATATTCCAGCGCGGCGGCATTTCTGCAGGCGCTTCAGGAATACGAGGGCGGCGTTGCGGAGGGCGCGCGCGGCGAAGAGACAGCTGAGCGAGACCAGGGGTGGAGGTTGCGCCAGCGGGAGCCGGTCCGGTCGCGTGAACCGGTCGTCATCAGGCTGCCCGGGAGCCGCCAGCATCACCATTCATCGCCAGCTCAGGGGGAGAGTGTCGACCGGATCCTCGCCAAAGGGAGCCGCAAAGGCACGCGCTACGGCGCTCTGCTCATCATGGTCGTCTTGCTCGCGTCGACCGTCTGGATCTGGTTGAAGGATGGATATCGGCTCGCAAAGGAGCCTGACGAACCCACTCTCGCGGTGGCCGGACCAGGCGGGCGGCCAAATGGCTTGGCCGGGACCGGAGAAAAGATGGGTCCGACCATTGATGCGCCAGCCAGTGGCGATCTCTCCCCGACCGGGGCGCTTCCGGAGACCGTCCAGGCCGGAAGCGCGGACAAAGCGGGCGAGATGTTCGCCCAAACGGCGAGTCCCGGGGAGCCCGCTGCCACCACGTCTGCTCCGCCTACCCCGGCCAATCCACCCACTCCTGACGAGGTAGAGACGATCGCGCTCCTCGCCGCGGCCCGTGACGCCGACCAGAATGGGCGTTTCGATCAGGCGCTGCGCCTCTACGACGAGTACCTTGGGCGCGGCGAGGTGGCGGCCGAGGCACGGGATGTGGCGATCTATGTCGTCAAGTTGCGCCGCTTCATCAACCACCTCGAGACGGCGCGTCAGGCCTATGACCGCCAGGATTACGCCCGGGCGCGTGCCGCCTATGCGGATGCGCTGAAGCTCCGGCCCTACTCCGGCTTTGCCCGCGCCGGGCTGGAGGATGCCGAGATGAAACTCAGCGCGCCCGACAACACGCCGGCAGTCCGACCGCCGGTTCCGCCCGATGAGCTGCGTCAGCTGAATCTCTCGATGGCCCAGAGTTGGAGTTCCACGCCACCGCCCCGCGATCTGGCCTGGTCTGGTAAATGGGTGGACAGGTGGCGGTGGTGTTGAACTGGAGTCGTCAGGACATCGAGGCGCTCGCCGCCGACGCGGTGGTCTGGAGCGCCGCCCTCGAGCTGGCATGGTCGGCGCAATGGGTCCGTGTCGGTCGCGTCGACTCGCTCCTCTGGGGGGAGTACCGCGGAAGTGGGCGCGGACTATACCGGGTGTTGGTCGAGCCGGCGTCAAAGCCGCCACAGCTGACGCGCCTCGATTGTACCTGCCCGAGTCGCAAGCGTCCCTGCAAGCACGCGCTCGGACTGCTTCTCCAGGCCGCGGCGGGACTGATCGAGTCGGGAGATCCGGGGAGCGATCCGGTCGGGTGGCTCCGCGAGGCGGCGGGTTCAGCACGTCGGGCCTCCGTCCCCCGATCTGGCGGTCGAGCCCGATCTGGCGGTCGAGTGGGAAGCTCCCGTCCGGCCGACCCGCGCCGCGGCCAGCGTGAGCAGCGCGTCAGGGCGGGGTTGGAAGAGCTTGATCTCTGGTTGACCAATCTTCTCGAGGGAGGGCTGGCCGCTGCGACGGCCTCTCCGGATGACTGGGAGCGGATGGCGCGACGGTTGGTTGATGCCCAGGCGCCCGGCCTTGCCGCCCGCCTGAGGCGGGCCGCAGCACTTCGCGGTGACGGACAGCCCGACCGATTGCTCGAAGAGCTCTCACTTCTTCACCTTGCGAGCACGGCCTTTCAGCGGTCGGCACACCTCAGCGACCTCGAGCAGGCCGACCTGCGGGCCTTCATTGGCTGGAGTCAGCGTCGCGAGCTGACGCTCGACAGCTCGCCCCGGACCGATCACTGGCTGGTGCTGGGGGGAGTGGCCGAGGCTGGGCCGCCAGTCAACTCACGACGGATCTGGTTGGAGGGGCAGCAGTCCGGAGCGCTGGCATTGCTGATCGACTATGCGGATGAGACGCTGGAGGACTTGCGCCCTGGCGTGACGATCCCGGGGGTGTTGCGTTACTTCCCCAGCGCCTGGCCACTGCGCGCCGTGCTCGATCGATCCGGCGCTGCCGCGACGGGCGATCGGGAAGGCGCCGCTCAGTTGCGAGCCGACCGGGCTCTCGAGATCGAGCCGGCGCTCCGGCTCTCCGCCGCGGCCCTCGCCTGCAACCCCTGGCTCGAGCTGATCCCCCTGCGCCTGGCCGGGATTGTGCCGCGCCAGATCGGCGGAGCCTGGTTTGCTGTCGACCGGCAGGGTGACGGTCTGCCGCTGGCGACCGAGGGCCACTTCGCCAGCACCCCCTGGCGGATGCTGGCGCTGGGTGGAGATGCCCCCCTCGATCTCTTTGGGGAATGGGATGGTCGTCTCTTGCGGCTTCTGACTGCCTGGGTAGGTCAGCAGGCGATCGACCTCGTGACCGGGATCGGAGGGGAGTGAATGGAGAGTTGGACGAGTCTCGTCAGAATAGCCTCTCTCGGGACGGCCCGGACCAGTCAGCAGCTGTGCGCCCTCGACTTTGCCGACTGTCCGGAGGGGCTGCGCGAGGCGCTCCTCGCGGAAGCCGGTGGAGTCCCGGCCCAAAGGCTGGCCCAAAGGTTACTCGATCAGGCCGCCGTGCTGGCCGTCGCCCGTCGCGCCGGATATCGCGCCACCAGCGTCGCCAGCCCGGCGATGATCGCTCCGTCCCCGGGTGCGGCGACCACCGCGGACCGACCAGTCTGCCGACCCGCCGCGGC
>JBEAVZ010000149.1:2500-9312 GCA_041160645.1 Acidobacteriota bacterium | reverse complement strand
GTTCACCCGCAGTGAGAAACCCCGGTCGAGCAGGCTCTGCGGGGGAATCGCATAGAAGAGAATACCGCGCCGCTCCTCCCCCACCTCCAGCTCCCCCAGACGCGACAGCGCGATCCGGCGGTAGCTCTCGACGGTCACCCGGTGGGACTCGATCTGGTAGACGCGATTACCGTAGAACTTCATGACCCGCCGCAAGGCCCGCTCCGGCAGCAATTCCGCACAAGGCTGGCCCGTTCCTTCGAGCAGGGTCAAACTGAGCGATCCAAGGTTTATTGGACCGCCTGACCGATTGAGCAGCCGCAGATCGATGGCGAGCACGCCGGCCATCGGCAGATTGCCCTCAAACTGCTCCAGCGAATGGTCGCCGTCGAGCGCCCGGGCCTCGATGAGAAGTCCGTTCATTGTCACCGCCGCGGTCGAATCCGGAGACCGATCCGGAGATGGCGCCGGAAGTGGTTTCACGCGATAGAGCTGACCGCACCCAGTTCCAAGCAGCAGAAGCGCCAGAACCAGGGCCTGGCAAAAATAAAATTTGACAATCTTGCTGATTCGAACGTTCATATAGTCTAAATAAGGCGAATTGCTGGCGCATTAGCGGAACAATTCCGCGCCTTCGATTCCACTTTACCAGAAAATATGCATCCACCGTACCTCTTCCGTGCCCGTCCGAGAGCCGCGCGGCAATCGGATGCTCCCGATGCAATATCCACCGTCAGGCCAGTCGGCTAGATCGATCGAGCCACGTTGCCGAGAGAGGACGAAGAGAAGCCAAAATGTCGCCCGAGAAGGAGCCAACAAGGAGAATAATCGCCATGTTCAAGACCCGTTTTCAGTATCTGCTCGCGTCCCTGCTGACGGTCACCCAGACGCTGGGAGTATTCGCCGGGCCACGCGATCCACAACGCGTGCCAAGTGAGGTCAACGACAAGACTTCTTCTTCCGCTACGACGCCACAGACCCAGTCTCAGGACGGCATCAGCACTGTCGACGGACAGGAGAAGGTCTCGATCACCATCTACAATTCAGACATCGGCCTCGTGCGCGATACCCGAACACTGCGCCTGCCGACCGGAACCTCCCAGCTCCGCTTCATGGATGTTGCCCAGAAGATCGATCCGACCACGGTCCACATCAAATCGATCACGGCTCCCAACAATCTCGAGGTCGTCGAGCAGAGCTACGAATACGACCTCCTCAATCCCCAGAAGATACTCGAAAAGTACATCGGGCGCGAACTAACCCTCGTCCTTCGCAAGCTCGAGAACAATACCGAACAGCTTGTCCCGACGCGGGCCACCCTCCTCTCCAACAACGATGGACAGGTCTGGCGGATCGGTGGACAGATAGTCATCAATCCGACCAATATTGCCGAGATTCGCTTCGATCGCCTCCCGGATGACCTCATTGCCAAGCCAACCCTGGTCTGGACCCTCAACAATACCGGGGCGGCTACACAACGGGTCGAGGCCTCCTATCTCACCGCTGGCCTCAACTGGCGTGCCGATTATGTCGTGGTCCTCTCCAAAGGCGACACCCGCGCCGATCTGAACGGTTGGGTGACCATTACCAACAGCAGCGGCGCGGCTTACCGCAATGCTGAGTTGAAACTTGTCGCCGGCGATGTCAACCGGGTTCCAAAGGAGTCACCCGAACGGATCATCGCCGATCGGAGCGTGATGAGGGTTGCCGCCGCTCCGCCGCCGCAGTTTCAGGAAGAGGCCCTCTTCGAGTATCACCTCTATACTCTCCAGAGACCGACGACCGTCAAACAGAACGAGACCAAACAGATCAGCCTTCTGGCCGCCGCCGACCTGGCCGTCAACAAGGAGCTCGTCCTCAATGGCGGAACCCACTATTACCGCGGCTACAACAATCCCGGAGAGGCGATCAAGGAGAAGATCGGGGTCTATGTCGAGTTCAAGAACTCGCAGCAGAACAAGCTTGGCCAGCCACTGCCCGCTGGCATCCTGCGCGTCTATCAGGCTGACCAATCGGGCGCCCAACAGTTCATCGGTGAGAGCCGCATCGACCACACGCCGAAGGACGAGATGGTGCGGGTCAAACTGGGCGACGTCTTCGATGTCGTCGCTGAACGAAAGCAGCTCGACTACAAGGTCCTCTCACGACGTGAATTCGAATACGCCTACGAGATTCGTCTGCGCAATCATAAGACCGAACCAGTGACGGTCATTGTCAATGAACCCATTGGCGGAGACTGGCAGATCATCAACTCCTCATTCACCGCAGAGAAGACCTCCGCTTCATCGGCTCGTTTCACCGTGCCGGTTACCCGCGATGGCGAAGCTGTCCTCACCTACCGGGTCCGGGTTCGCTATTGAGGATCCTCACGGCGCCCTTCAGAGTAGATCCCCGCTCCATGTCATCTCGTCGCGCTGCTGACCCGGTAACCATCAGCAGCGCGACGAAGAGCTGAGCTGAAAATTGCTACGCGCATAGGCAGTAAAATGTTCAAGTAGGCAAAAATTGTTGCTGGGGCTTTTTGTCTCACTTGCGTCGCGGCGGATTGCGACCATATTGTCGCAGCACGTGGAGACGTATAAGAGCTTGAGTGGCAGTGCTTTACGGCGATTGGGCGTGGTCGGGCGGCAGGAGATTTGATCATTTTACGAGGCCATAAAAAACTAAAGGGGGCCCTTTCGGTCCCCCATTTCAGCAGCGTCCTCAGCCATTAGGGTATTTACCGCTGCTAGTTGATCGCATTATGGTCAATCCAATCTGGCTTGTCAATAAGTGGTATTACCTTTTGAGGCTCATAAAAGTAATCTTTTTGTAAACAAAAGAGAGACTTTTCGGAATTAATGGCCGCGTCGCCTTTCTCCGGCTGCTCTCGCCACGAGCCTGCATCCGCTCACTCAGCTGCTCACCCCTCCCAATTCGAGCAGGCGCTGCTCATCGATTACCGCTACTCCTAGCTCATTGGCCCGGTCGAGCTTACTCCCAGCCTCCTCTCCAGCCACCACAAAATCGGTCTTCCGGCTCACCCCGGAGGTGACACGACCGCCTCGCAACTCGATGAAGGCCTGCGCCTCGTCCCTTTTCAAAGTCGGCAGGGTTCCGGTGAGGACGAACTGTCGGCCTTCAAAGACGCGCTCGACTGGCTGATCGGCCGAACGGCGGGCCTCGTCAACGGCCAAACGCACCCCATACTCCCCCAAACGTTCAATCAGGCGCTGGTTCTCCTCCGTCTGAAACCAGGCGTGAATCGAGGCGGCCACCACCTCGCCAATCTCAAAGATCGCCGCCAGCTCTTCCGGCGTCGCCCGACCCAGCTTCTCCATACTCCCAAAGTGATTGGCAAGAATAGTTGCGGTTCGCTCGCCAACATGTCTGATTCCCAGACCAAAGATCAGTCTCGCCAGGCCGGCCTCTTTGCTCTTCTCGATCTGTTCGAGGAGATTGTCGACCGACCTCGCTCCCATTCGTTCCAGCGCCAGCAGTTGATCACGTCGTTCCCGCAGCTGGTAGAGGTCGGCAATGTCGCTCACCAGCGGCGACGATTTATCCTTTCCCGGCAAGGTCAACTGATCCACGAGGGCCTCGCCCAATCCATCGATACGCATCGCCCTCCGTGACGCAAAATGGAGGATCCCCTCGCGCCGTTTGGCCGGGCAGGCGGTGTTTGGACACCGCGTGACGACCTCTCCCTCCGGCCGGGTCAGTTCAGCCTCACAGACCGGACAGCTGGTCGGGAAGTGGAAGGGGCGCTCCTCTCCCGTGCGCCGTTCGGGAATCACCTTCAGCACCTGAGGAATGATCTCACCACTCTTCTCGATGAAGACCCAGTCACCCTTTCGAACATCCAGCCGCGCCATCTCCGCACCATTATGGAGGCTGGCCCGCGAGACGATCGTCCCGGCCAGCCGGACCGGCTCGAGTATTGCAACCGGAGTCACCGCGCCTGTCCGGCCAACCTGGTAGGTCACCTCCAGCAACCGAGTCGACGCCTGACGCGCCGGATACTTGTAGGCGATGGCCCAACGGGGTGAACGGGCCGTCGCCCCCATCTGCTCCTGAAGGCTGACCTGGTTGACCTTCACGACGACCCCGTCGATCTCGTACGTCAGACTGTCACGCGCCTCATTCCAGCGGGTACAATAGGTGATCAGTTCATCCAGGTCGCGACATCGCGTGAAATGTGGATTGACCCGAAATCCATGCCGCTGCAGCCACTCCAGCGATTCGAGGTGGGTTGGAAAGGCAGGCTGGCCGTCGAAGAGCAGCTGATAGCAGAAGATCTCGAGACGGCGCTCGGCGACGATCCGCGCGTCGAGCTGACGCATCGTCCCGGCGGCGGCGTTGCGCGGATTGGCGAAGAGCGCCATTTCCTGTTCGACCCGCTCCGCGTTGATCCGCTCAAAGACATCCGTCGCCAGGTAGACCTCTCCGCGCACCTCGATCGTCCCCGCCGGCACCGCCTCATCTTCGCTCAACCGCAAGGGGACGGAGCGGATCGTTCGGGCATTATTCGTCACCACCTCTCCGCGCACTCCGTCGCCGCGCGTGACCGCCCGCCGTAACTGCCGTTCTTCATAGATCAGGGACAGACTCAGCCCATCGATCTTCAACTCCGCCACATAGTCAAACTCTGCCGCATCGGCCAGTTTCGTGCATCTCCGGACCCAATCGCCTAGGTCATCAATGCTGTAACTATTGTCGAGGGACAGCATCGGTCGCTGATGATAGTACTCTTCGAACCCTGCCGCCGGCTCGCCAGAGACGCGCTGTGTCGGACTGTCCGTCGTCACCAGGTCCGGATGGGTCTCCTCCAGAACCCGCAACTCACGCATCAGCGCGTCGTACTCATAGTCCGCGATCGTTGGCTCATTCAACACATAGTAGCGGTAATCGTGCTGATTGATCTCGTTTCGCAATGTCGCGATTCTCGTTGCCGCATCCATGAGTCTGCTCCATTGTCTCCTGTTAACGCACCGGCGGGCCTCGTCCTCGCGACCGCCGGACATTCCCGGTCGACAGGTTTACCCGGTGATCGTCTCCCTGCGCACCGTCACCTCGTCCAGACGTGATTCATTGATCTGGTAGCCGATGCCAGGTTCATCAAGGCGGCGAATAGTTCCGTGCGGGGTGACCTCCACTTCCGGAAGGATAATATCCTGCGTCCAGTAGCGCTTGGAGGCCGAGATGTCACCCGGCATGACAAACCCGGCCTGGGTGGCCATGGCAATATTGTGCGCCCGTCCAATACCCGCTTCGAGCATTCCTCCCGACCAGACGGGAACCCCTCTCTCCCGGCAGTAATTCTCGATTCGCCGTGCCTCGTGATGACCGCCAACCCGCCCCAGTTTGATGTTGATGATCCGGCAGGCTCCGAGCGCCAGCGCCTTGCGCGCATCGTCGACACTGAGGATCGACTCGTCGAGGCAGAGCGGGGTCGACAGGTGTCGCTGCAACTCGGCATGGTCGATTATGTCGTCATAAGCGAGCGGCTGCTCGATCAGCATCAGGCCAAACTCGTCAAGCCGCCGGAGCAGATCGATCTCCCCCAACGTGTAGGCCGAATTGGCATCGACCGTCAGGTTGATCTGCGGAAACTCCCGGCGCACGGCCCGCACCATCTCATAATCCCGTCCGGGCTTGATCTTCAACTTGATCCGCTGATACCCGTCCCGGAGTTCCAGCTCGATCTTCTTCAGCAGCGCCGCATCCGATTCCTGCAACCCGATCGAGACCCCGCAGGGAATCTCCGCGAGCGTTCCTCCCAGCAGCTTCCACAAGGGCATCCCCTGCTGCCGCGCCGCCAGATCCCAGATGGCGGTCTCGATGGCCGCCCGGGCCATCCGGTTCCCCCGAATCCGCCTCGTCAGCGGCGCCGCCTCTTCCGGACGGTCGATCTCCCGACCAATCGTGTCTGGACCGGCAAAGTCCCGCAACACGATCCAGGCCGTGTCTGTCGCTTCATGATTGTAGAAGGGGCCCTCGTTGCAGGTGCATTCCCCCCAGCCAATCGCCCCTTCACTAAATACCTTGACAAGGATGATCCGCCGGCCGGTCGTCACCCCAAAACTGGTCTCGAATGGCGCCACCAATGGCAACCGGATCTCCCTCATCTCAATCCGCTCGATCTTCATCTTCATCTCTCCTCAATGATTCAGTCAGTTTCGTCCGCGATCGCCACCTGCCCGACCGACTCTTCTTCGTGCTGATCACGATAGAAGAGGTAGCGGCTTTCACGTCCGGGTGTCGTCTCGAACCCGGTACAGTAGTTTCCGGCGGCCAGCTGCTCGAGAAAAGCCGTCCGCGTCGCGAGCTGGCAGGTCCTTGCCTGGGCCATGTCAGTTGCCTTCATTTCCTCGATATCCCAGGGAATCGTCACCACGCCAACCGCCGCGCTCTCGTTGCCCGATTGAACTCCAAGCACCCTGGTGACACGTGGCGAGCCCACCCACCACTCGACAAAGAGCCGATCGGTATCCAGCCCACGGTGAAGGGCACTCGTGCTGCTGTTGCCGTAATAGTTCACCTTATACTCCCGAACTACCCCACCCAGCTTCCGAATGTTCAGATTGGCATTGCGTGATTGGAGCGGATCGAATGTCCAGCGGATCAGGGCCACCTGGGATCGGATGGCGTGGTCTCGCTGCGCCAGTTTGAGACTCCACCCCACGCCAGCGTCGCGCCAGGATGGCTCGACTGCCAGCATGTGAGAATAGTAGAAGGGGGTTAGTCGCGCATCGAAGGCGGCCAGCGCGTGGGAGAACCCAATCAATCGTCCCTCCCCGTCAAATGCCCCGTAGGTCATCCCGCCGCTATGAAGGTTGATCACAAAAGCCCGC
>JBEAVZ010000143.1:0-18822 GCA_041160645.1 Acidobacteriota bacterium | reverse complement strand
CGGTAAGGGTGTCGAGGATGGCTAGATCACGTTCGCGGAGCGCGGTCTCGTAGGCTGACATATAGAGCCAGTCGCCCATCAAAACAGCGGTGTCATTTCCCCACCGCGAAGAGACCGACGGCTTGCCGCGCCTCATCCCGGCCCCGTCGATGATGTCGTCGTGGACAAGCGTCGCGGTGTGGAGGAACTCCATCACCGCCGCCAGCCGGATGACCGACTCATCGACCTGCTCGCCAAAGACCTTGGCCGCGAGGATCAGCAGCGCCGGGCGAACCCGCTTGCCTCCGGTTTGTTGCAGGTACCGACCGATATTCTCGATGATCTGGATATTGGTTCGTGCCTGTCGCTCGAACTCCTCTTCAACCGCCAGCATCTCCTGTTGGATCAAATGGAAGAAGCGGGCTGCACCCCCTGGCTTCTCCTCTCTCTCCCCAGCCTGTTCCGATCTGTTCCCCTCGTCAACGGAGGGGGCGGTGACTATCTTTGTCATAATTCTGAGCGACAACTGCAAATTTGCGTTAGTTTGATCTGTAGTTTGTGAACTGCATGTCGATGCCGAAGTCCTTCTGCTTGAGGGCGGCAATCACTTCCTGCAGTGTGTCCCGGTCCTTGCCGGCCACCCGAACAAGATCTCCCTGGATCGAGGCCTGAACCTTCAGCTTCGTGTCCTTGATGTACTTGACGATCTCCTTGGACTTGTCCTGGGGAATTCCCTGCTGCAAGAGCACCTTCTGGCGAACAGTGCCGCCAAGCGCCTGCTCTATCTTCTGATAAGTCAGACCTTTTAATGGCACGCCTCGTTTCACAAATTTAGACTGGAGGATATCGTCGAGGCTTCGCAATTTGTATTCGTCGTCCGAGGTCAGGATGAAGGCTTCCTTGCCCTCCATCTCGATGTTGCTCTGACTTCCCTTGAAATCGAAGCGGGTCTGAACCTCCTTGAGAGCCTGGTTGATCGCATTGACCACTTCTGCGAGGTCAATGGTGGAGACGATGTCGAAGGTGTTCTGCTGCGCCATAAAGATTAAACCTGAAAACTGTTCTCGACGATCCGCTTTCAACCGCGGCAGTCAGCGGCCTTGGAAAGCTAGTTAGAAAGTGTTGCCTGCCATTGTACGATTGATCATCAAAATATCACAAACGGCGATTATTCAAATTCCGGGATGGAAACCCGGAAGAGTCGACCAAAGTTGCGGCTCGTCGCCCGGGCGAGCTCGTCCGGATCGATCCCCCGGAGGGAAGCGATGAGCGCCGCCGTCACGCGCACGAAAGCCGGCTCGTTTCGTTGGCCACGGTGGGGAACTGGCGCGAGATAAGGGCAGTCGGTCTCGATCAGCAGGCGGTCAAGGGGGATTTCGGCGGCAATTTCGCGCAGCTCGCTGGCCGTCTTGAAGGTCACCACACCCGAGAAGGAGAGGCAGAACCCTCGTTCGAGGGCCGCGCTGGCCAGCTCGCGGCTGCCGGAGAAGCAGTGGAAGACTCCACCGATCTCCCGGGCCGCGTCATCACTCCATTGCTCGTCAAGGATCCTGATCGTATCTTCCTCGGCCTCCCGGGTATGAATAATGACCGGCAGGCGGTGCTCACGCGCCAGTTCAAGCTGTCTTCGCAGAACGGTCCGTTGAACTTCGCGCGGGCTGTGGTCATAGTGGTAGTCGAGACCGATCTCGCCCCAGCCGATGACCTTTGGGTGGGTGGCCGCCTGCCGCAGTTGCCGCTCGAGCTCCGGATCGAAGAGCGTGGCCTCGTGCGGGTGGAGGCCCACCGCCGCGTAGATGAAGTCGTACTCGTCCGCCAGACGGAGTCCAGGCCCAAGCGAGCCCTGGCCAATGTCGCTGCCGGCGATCTCGAGCATGATTCCGACACCCGCGGCCCGGGCGCGCTCGATCACCGCAGGGCGGTCAGCGTCATACTGTGGACCATCGAGATGGACGTGAGAATCGATCAGCATTTAGCGCAGCCTGGCCCCATTCGGCACTTCCTCGATGAACCCGGCGAGGATCGGTCGTCCCTCTTCGCCGATCGAGGCGGCCAGAACCATTCCCTGTGACTCGAAACCACGCAGCTTGCGTGGCGCCAGATTGGCGACGACGATCACTTTGCGCCCGATCAGCTTCTCCGGGTCATAGTACTGGGCAATGCCCGCGAGGATCTGCCGCGGTTCCGGCTCTCCGAGGTCGATGGTCATCCGCAGGAGCTTGTCGGCCTTCGGGACGCGCTCGGCGGTCTTGATCTCACCGGCCCGCAGCTCAACCTTGGTGAAGTCCTCGATATTGATGTAGGCCACACCCGGAACAGGTTCTGCTGGTGGCGCGGCCGGAGCCTCCGGCGCAGTCGCTCCGGGCCCAGTCGCTCCGGGCCCAGTTGGCGCTGTCGCATCACCCGCGGTGACCGACTCTTCTTTTTTGATCTCGTCCATGACTATCTTCCTGTCAAGTTTGGGAAAAATGGGTTTAACATCGCCGATCCGCAGACCGTCTGGTTCCTGCCAGCTGAGACTGGCCGGCGCGAGGGCCGCCGGATCGCCAGCCTCACCAAGCTGCTCCCAGATGGCGCGGGTCGATTCCGGCAATACTGGCACGAGGAGCACCGTCAACTGGCGGAGGGTCCGCACCGCCGTGCCCAGCACAAGGTCGAGGTCGGCTTCTCGCGCCGGATCCTTGGCCAGATTCCACGGTTTCAGGTCGGAGATGAATTTGTCGACCCGGGCGATTGCCCCCTGGGCCGCCTCGATCGCCCGGCTGAAATTGTAATCATCAAATTCACGTTCGAAGTCGAGCTTCGATTGCTCGACCACGCGCCGGACATCGGCCGCCTGCTCCCGGGTCTCGTCCGTGGCTCCCGCCCCGGCCGTCGGAACCGTTCCCCCCCGGAAGCGGTGGATCATCGTCAGGGTTCGCGAGGAGAGGTTGCCCAGCCCATCGGCCAGATCGGCGTTGACCCGCTCGATCAGGGCTTCATAGGTAAAGTCTCCGTCGTGGCCAAAGACCATCTCGCGAAGGCAGAAGTAACGAACAGCATCGGCGCTGAAGTGGCGGCGCAAGACGGTGAGATCGATCACGTTCCCGAGCGTCTTCGACATCTTCCGCCCGCCGGAGAGCCAGAATCCATGCGCAAAGACGGTCCGTGGCGGCTCAAGCCCCGCCGCGAGCAGAAAGGCTGGCCAGTAGATGGCGTGGAAGCGGAGAATGTCCTTCCCGACCAGCTGCAGGTCGGCCGGCCAGAGTCGCCGGAAGTTCTCCTCGCCGCCCCGTTCCTCGTTGCCATAGCCGACAGCCGTAATATAGTTGGTCAGCGCGTCGAACCAGACATACATCGTATGTTTGGGGTCATCCGGAACCGGGATCCCCCACTTAACCGAGACACGGCTCACCGAGAGATCGTTCAGGCCTCCCCGCACAAAGCTGAGGACCTCGTTCCGCCGCGATTCCGGACGGATGAACTGGGGATGGCTCTCGTAATATTCGAGCAGCCGTTCCTGGAGCGCCGAGAGGCGGAAGAAGTAGCTCTCTTCGGCCAGCCGTTCGAGCGGGCGTTCATGGGTCTTGCAGACCGGGATCTCGTCCTTTCCGGGAACCGTCTCATCCTCACTCAGAAAGCCGTTGCAGCCGACACAATACCAGCCCTCATAATTGGCCTTGTAGATGTAGCCATTCTCGCGTACCTTGCGCCAGAGCGCTGAGACGCCCTGCTGGTGATACTCATCGGTCGTGCGGATCCAGTGGTCGAAGCGAAGATTGAACTGGGGAAACATCTCCTGGAACTCGGCGACGATCCGGTCGACGTGCGCCTTGACCGGGATCCCTGCCTTCTCGGCCGCCCGTTCGATATTCTGTCCGTGCTCATCGGTCCCGGTCAGGAAGAAGGTCTCCACCCCCCGCTGCCGCTTGTATCTGGTGATCGTGTCGGCAACCGTCGTCGTGTAGAGATGGCCAAGATGGGGCCGGGAGTTGACGTAATATATAGGTGTCGTAACGTAGAACTTGTTCATGAGAGACGAATCCTCGCTCGAATAAATATTTATTGTTAACGATCGACGTCGATTTGGCAAATAGAGAAGATGTGACATAAACGCGCCGCCGCAAATAGCCACCGGACGGATCGTGACTGATCAGCCTGGCGGCGCACCAACAGATCAACCTGATGTCGAGACGGGGCGCGCTGCGGCTTCGCGCCCCTCCTTCACCGTCAAGGCCTGGATGAGGTCGAAATGCGCATACTCACTGACGGACGGCTTTCAAGTTTTCGAATCCAGATGGTGGCCTTCATCCTGTTCACCCTTCTCGTGACGGCGGTCGCCCTCTCCATCTTTAACCAGCGATTGGAGCAGCGGACAGCGGCGGTGGTCGAAGAGTACATCCGCGATATAACGCTGGCCACCGATATCGTCTATCGCTCATTCTCGAGTGGAGAATACCTCTACAATCTGGTCAATCAGGATACCCCGGACAGCCTTAGGATCGACGCGAACAGTGTGATCCGTCACATTCTGGTCGTCGATGCCGACGGGCAGGTCTTTGATAGCAGCAGTGCCGATGATCTGCGCCGGTCGTCGCAGACCATTCTTGAGCAGACCGCACCAACCAGGCCAACCGCACCAACTGGGCCAACCGCACCAACTGGGCCAACCGCACCAACCGGGCTGGGGCGACTGCCGGATCTCTTCAGCTGGTCAACAGGTCGGGCCGGGATCGGACCGCAGCGCTCCCTCAGTTTCTCGATCGAGACCGAACGTGGAGTCCGTCGCATCTTTATTATTATCTCGATGAACCGGCTGACCCAGGTTCGGGAGAGTCAGGACCGGGTCAGGCTGATCGCCCTCTCACTCTTCGGGCTCGGATTGCTGGCGGTCATCATCATCTTCACCCTGCGCATCACCCGCCCGATCACCGGTCTGGCCGAGGCCGCCCGGCGGGTAACCGCGGGTGAGATCGACTTCCGGGTGCCGGTCGAGGGGCCGCGTGAGGTGAGTCGCCTCGCCACCACCTTCAACGAGATGCTCACCGGCCTGCAACGCAACCGCGATCTCGAAGAGCAGCTCCAGCGCGCCGAGCGGTCGGCGGTGGTCGGACGTCTTGCCTCCGGGATTGCCCACGAGATTCGCAATCCCCTCAACTTCATCAACCTCTCGATCGATTATCTGCGCGACAAGTACCGGCCTGCCGCCGAACCGGGAAGCACCGAGTACTCGCGGATCCTGCTGACGATCAAGGATGAGATCGGGCGGCTCAACCGTCTGGTGAGTGACTTTCTCAGTTATGGCCGGAGCGCGAAATTGAAACGGCGCGACATCGATGCACAGGCGCTCATCGCCGAGGTTCGGGATCTCGTCGCCACCCAGGCCTCCCAGCAACAGGTCGAGATTCGCATCGTCAATGAACAGCCGGACGAAGACGACCGGGGGCGCCGGATTCTCGCCGATCCTGAGTATCTCAAGACCTGTTTCTCGAACATCATGATCAATGCTCTCCAGGCGATGCCGGAGGGGGGACTGCTGTTGATAAGACTCCACCGCGCTGCCGGACAATTACTGATCGACTTTACCGATAACGGTCCCGGCATGCCCCCCGAGATGTGTGCGCAGGTCTTTGAGCCCTACTTCTCGACCAAGGAGACCGGCATCGGCCTGGGCCTCGCCCTGACGCGCAAGATCGTCGCGGAGCACGGCGGCGAGATCCAGATCGAGAGTCAGCCCGGCAAGGGGACGACCTTTCGTCTCACTCTGCCCTCCGGCGACCCGGCGACCAACCCTTCCCGTGCCTGAAACCAGGCCGACTGTTGCAGTCGAAACAGGTTTACCGATATCCTAACGGCACGGTCAGTTGAACAGAGTTTCTTCGCCACGTCGCCAGAGGCCGGCCGGAGCGATCTTCTGAAAAGGTTGCTCTTACCGGGAGCGCCCGGAGCCTCAACCCGCTTGAATGACAGACCGTTCTGAAGACTCGCGCCCCCGCGTTGGAGGCGTCGTGACGAAATTTGTTGACCAATGATCTCCCCCCAGGAGAACCGTGATGGCGTCTAGAAGAGTTCTGATCGTCGATGACGAGCGTAATCAGCGTGAGATCCTCCAACTGATTCTCAGTGGTGAGCGCGATGGGCAGGGCGCTCCACTCTATGATATTCGCACCGCCGGCTCGGCTCAGGACGCGCTGCGGCTCTTTCGCCAGGAGCGGTTCGACCTCGTTCTGACCGATCTGAAGATGGCCGGCATGGACGGGATCCAGCTCCTCAACGAGCTAGCCCTGCTCGACAGTGCGCTGCCGGTCATCCTCATGACCGCCCACGGCTCGATCGATTCGGTCAAGGAGGCGCTGCGGGGCGGGGCCTTCGACTACCTCGAGAAGCCGCTCGACCGCGACCAGCTTCTTGAAGTGGTCGGAAGCGCCGTCAGTCGGCTCCAGGCAGTCGATGAGGAGATCGTTGGTAGCTCCGAGGCGATGGAGCGAATCAAGAAGATGATCGTCAAGATCGCCGGTTCAGTCTCGACGGTCCTCATTCGGGGTGAATCGGGAACGGGCAAGGAGCGCATCGCCCGGGCCATCCATAAGGCGAGTCCCCGCGCCGCCGAGCGGTTCCAGGCCGTCAACTGCGCGGCCATCAACGAGAATCTGCTCGAATCGGAGCTCTTTGGTCATGAAAAGGGATCCTTTACCGGCGCGGTCACCGAAAAGAAGGGGCTCTTCGAGATTGCCGACCGGGGGACGCTCTTCCTCGATGAGATCGGCGAGATCAATGTCGGCATGCAGGCCAAACTGCTCCGGGCGCTCCAGGAGAAGGAGATTCTCCACGTTGGCGGAACCCGTCCGATCAAGGTCGATGTCCGCGTTCTCGCCGCCACCAACCGCGATCTCGAAGCCATGATCAAGGACGGGCGGTTTCGTGAAGACCTCTACTACCGGCTCAATGTCATTCCGCTCCTCATTCCGCCACTCCGCTCCCGCCGCGATGATCTGGCCCAGCTCATGGAACACTTTCTGCGCAAGCACGCCGGCAATGCCGCCCGCCCGATGAAGGTTGCGGCAGAGGCGCGACGCGTCATGATGGACTATGCCTGGCCCGGCAATGTGCGGCAGCTCGAGTCGGCGATCGAACGCGCCCTTCTCCTTGCCGAGGGGGATGAGATCACCGTCGAAGATCTGCCGGTCGAGATCCGCCAGGCTGTCCAGGCCGAGGGGACAGCCGGTTTTCGTCTGCCCCCCGAGGGGATCTCGTTCGAAGATCTCGAACGCTCGCTGATCATCCAGGCCATGGAGCAGACCGGATGGAACATCACCCGGGCGGCCAGGTTGCTCGGCCTCTCTTTTCGGACCATGCAGTACCGCCTCGACAAATTCGGCATCCGCCGACCCGGAAGGGAAGAGACTGGACAAGAAGAAGGGGAGGAGTCGCGCGCCCTGCCGGACGACGACTCCCCCCCTTCCCGCGAGTAAGTTGGACCTGGCGAAGCTTACCGGCCGCGAAGCGCTTCGACGAGGACCCGCCCGGTGCGATTGCTCGGCGGATTGAGCCGCAGCAGCGTCGCGAGCGTCGGGGCGATGTCGGCCGGACTGCTCGCCTGCCCGTACCATCCCGGTCGAATCCCCGGCCCCAGCAGGAGCAGCGGCACGTGGGTGTCGTAACTGTAGGGGGTGCCGTGTGAGGTCCCCGAGCTTCCGCCAACCAGATAGAACGGTTCTGTCACGATCACCAGATTGCCATTTCGCTCCGGATGAAATCCATGGACGACGCTCTCGGCCAGTCTCGTTGCCGGAGTCTGTCCACTGACGATCTGTGAGCGGGTGAAACAGGCCGCAATACCCGGGACTTTGATCACCGCCGCCGCCGCGAGCGCCTCTGCTTCTGCGACACTGATATTCTTCTGCTTGAGGAGCGCGAGGTTGAAATAGACATTTCCATTGCCGGTCGAGAGGATCCACTTCTCATCGCCGTAGGCTCCGTCGAGCGCTTTTTCGATCGCCCCGCTGACGGCGGTGGCGCTGACCCGTCCGCCATATCCGAGCGCCTTGACCTGTTCCGGCACCGGAGCCACGCCATGGTCAGCGGTCAGGGCAAAGACCACGTGTTTGAGACCGATCTGCTTGTCAATCCACTTCATCAGCTCCGCGATCGTCCGGTCGGTCCGCAGGGTGATATCCTGGACCTCCTCACTGTGGGGACCATAGGCGTGACCAACCAGGTCGTTCGAGGAGAAGCTGATCGTCAGCAGATCGGGAATGTCGTCGCTCCCGATCTGCTCGTTCTCAATCGCCGCGCGGGCAAGATTGGCAAGGTGATCATTGGCGAAGGGGGATGACTGGAAACGGCCATAGAACGCCGGGCCGGGCTTCTCGTCCTTCCCGCGCAGGCTGTGCGGGAAGAGGTGATCCTTGCCCTCATAGTCGTTGTCGTCCCCGGCTGAACGGGCGTAGGCGGCTGCGGGCAGCAGTCTCTCCCAGACCCGCTCGAAATATCGGTCGCTGTGCTGGTCGCGGTTGAAGTTCTTTACCCACGCTGGGAGCTCCGGGAAGTACCACGTGCTCGAGACGAAGTTGCCGGTATTGCCATCGAACCAGTATGCCCCATCCGGACGCTTGCCGACCGGCAGAATGGCGGAACGATCCTTGAGGGAGATCCCGACCACCCTCGCTCGTCCCTGTGTCGTCAGCTTCAACTGGTCACCCAGCGTCGAGCCGAGCAGCCGGTGCGGCGAGGCGCCCGTCGCGCCGTCCCGGCCCCCGAGCTGCTTCACCTTTCCATCAGAGACGCTGGTCACCTCGCGGCCACTCTCACGGTCGTACCACTCGTTCCCGATGATTCCATTCAAAGCCGGGGTCGTCCCGCTCATGAAGGTCGCATGGCCCGGGGCCGTGTAGGTTGGGGTGTGCAGATAGTTGTTATCCGTAAAGTTGGCTCCACTCTGCAGAAAGCGCTTGAAACCTCCCTCGACGAACTGATCCTCAAAGCGCATCAGATAGTCATACCGGAACTGGTCGATCACGATCCCGACCACCAGGCGGATCGGCGCTTCCGTCTGACTTGCGCCAACAGCGCCCCGCCGGGCCGGTCCCTGACTTGCCGGACGACTCTGCGCCCCCTGCGCCAACGGCGTCAGAGCCATTGAGATTGTGATCAGATAGAGGGCAATCGCCCTCAACAACTTTGCGTGTCTCATCGCCACTCCTTTAATTGTTGATAATAAAAGCAGAATTATGCCGCGAAGGTACCATAATCCTCCCCTTTCTGGAACATCGGCGTACAAAATTCAGTACCATTTGAGAGAGAATTAACTATAATTGGTCAGACCATGACGAATATAGTATCGGCCAGTCATCATGACCGTAAGCGCCAGATCGATTTAAATCCGGAGTTTGCCCTGTTGATGGTGGATCCGCCAATTTGGGAAGTCTTCAAAATTGGGGAGTTTGTGATGGATAGAAGAGAAATCAAAGTCATACCGACCATTCTTGGCAATCTTTTTCTTTTGATCTCACTTTGTGTCTCGACATTTGGCCAGGGCAGCCCGGTCCAGAACGGATCTCCGTCACTGACGGGAACGGGAGGTGAAGGGGCGACCACGAACCGGCGGCCGGCGCGACCGGCCAGCGCGGAGACTGAATCGGCTCCGGCCCCGGCCTCCTCCGGTGAGGCGAGTCTGACCCCCGCCAATGCTGAGACCCAGTCCGCGGGGAGCGCCCGGCGTCCCGCCGAGCTGCAGCGCGCCCTCGAGGAGTTTCGCCTCCAGATTGGCAAATTGAGTGATGGAAAGAAGGGAAGTACGCTCGTCGGCGGAAGACAGAACAGCCTGACCGGACGGCTCTACGAGTATCTCCGCAACGATATCATGGACGCCATTCCCCACCAGGTCCGCCAGTTTGGGGGGAACAAGAACCTTCTCCGGCGGAATCAGTATGGGGCAACGGTGAGCGGGCCGGTGCGCCTGCCCTGGGTCTATGATGGACGCGGCCGCACCTTCTTCTCCTTCTCGTTTGAGGGAACGCGCGAACGGATCTCCCAGAGCACCCTGCTGACGCTCCCGACCGACCGGCAGCGGCTGGGAGACTTCTCCGATCTGGTCGACAACGCCGGCGCTCCGTTGACCATCTACGATCCGGCGACAACCCGTCCCAACCCGCAGTACGATCCACGCCGACCGATCGCGGCGGATAATCTGCAGTATCTGCGCGATCCTTTTCCGGCCAACCGCATTCCGCTCTCACGTCTCGATCCGGTGTCCCGGGCGCTGGTCAACCTCTATCCGCGGGCGAACTCCTCGATTGGCCCCTTTCTGTCGAACAATTATTGGATCAACTCGCCCTTTGAGAACCGGGCCGACGGGATCATTTCGAAGCTCGACCACACGCTCAACCAGAAGCAGCAGATGAGTCTCTCACTCAACTACTCGCGTGGTCTGCGTAAATCCCCCGAGTATTTTCCGGGGCCGGCCAACTCTGGAGCGCCCAACTATTCGTTCGACAATGGCAGTATTGCCTACCAGCACAACTATACCGCCTCCCCGCAGATTGTCTGGACCTTTCGCGGGTCGGCCTCCTACAGCGGAGCGGCGACGCTCGCCAATGCCGCCGGCGCCGATGAGACAGACTATCCGGCCAGTCTCGGGCTTCCGGGAACCTTCTCGAAGTTCTTTCCGCGCTTCTATCTGAACCAGTACTTGTCCATCGGCCCCCAGACGGCCGTCTTCAATGATCGAAACTATGTCTACACTGGCTCGACCTCGGTCGCGATCAACCGGAAGGAGCACAATTTCACCCTGACGGTCTTTGGCCAGCGGCGTTTCGTCAACACCTATATCCCGTCGTACCCGGCGGGCCTCTTCTATTTCGGCAATGCGCTGACCGGACTCCCCGGGGTGCGCAACACGGGCAACAGTTTTGCCTCGTTTCTGCTCGGCATGGCCTACCGGGCCGAGCAGGCGGTGATTGAGCAGCCATCGTACTACCGCAACAACTTCTTCGAGGTCAACCTCGGCGAGCAGTACCGGATTCGCCCCGGCTGGACGGCCTCCTTCTCACTCAGTGTCGAGACGGCGATGCCGCGGATCGAGAAGTACGATCGCCAGTCGACGGTGGCGCTCGACCGGATCAATCCGGTCAACAACCGTCCGGGAGCGTTGATCTTTGCCAATCTGAACGGGGTTGGACGAGCGTTGCAGCCGTCGACGGTTCGCGCTGAGCCGGGCGCGGGGCTGGCCATCAATCCGTGGAACGACCGGCGGACCGTGGTGCGCATCAACTATAATCTGACCTTCGACAACTATCCGCTCTACGGTCGCCATTTCGGCACGCAGGGGTTCAATGCCGCGCCGGTCTTCATCTCCCCCAATGAACAGTTGCAGCCGGCGCTCTACCTGCGCAATGGACTGCCGCAGAACTTCCCCCGCCCGCCGTTCCTCGATCCGACGGCGGCCAACGGAACCGACGCCGATTACATCGATCGCTCCGGCCACCTTCCCGCCAACCACCAGTGGAACGTCAGCATTCAGCGGGAGCTTCCCAACGCGATGGCGATCGAGGCGCGCTACAATGGCTGGCGAAGCCAGGATATCTTTGTCGATGGGATGATTCGTCTCAACGCCGTGCCGCTCGAGAACCTCAGGTTTGGCGAACAGCTCTACGACGACACTTTTCGCAACTCGCTCCGCCCCTACCCGCAGTATCGCAATCTCGATCTGGGAGGACTCTACCCCGCGGGTGATCTCGAGGGCCACTCCCTCACCGTGACCATGGATCAGCGGCTGACGGGGGGGCTCTTTGGCCGGGCGACATACCGTTTTGCCAAGGTGCTCGATAACTACTCCAGTGGGGTGCCGCAGGATCCGGGCAATCTCGCCGAGGAGTGGTCGCTCTCGACGTCGGACATCCGGCATAGCCTTCAGGTTAGCTACACCTATGAACTACCCTTCGGCAAAGGAAAGTGGTTCTTTGCCGATGATGAGATGGTGGCCCGTTTGCTCGGAGGATGGAGTCTGAGCGGACTGACGACGATTCGTGGTGGTTCACCCCTCATTTTTCGTCCGCTCTTCAACCGGACCGGAGGCGTCGTCAGCAATCTGCGGGTCAATCTCGTTCCCGGAGTCAATCCACGGGTTGAGAATCCGACGGCCGAGCGCTGGTTCAATCCGGAAGCCTTCGCGCAACCCGACGATTTCACCCTTGGGAATGGTCCCCGCACCCACCCGCAACTGCGGACGCCCGGGGAACAGTTTCACCATCTCTCGCTCACCAAACGGATCGAGCTGACTTCGGACACCTCGCTCGAGTTTGTCACCGAAGCCTTCAACTTTCCCAATCAGGCCAACCTTAACGACCCGGACACCCGCATCGGTTCGGATGAGAATCCCAACCTCAATGCCGGGCGGATCATTGGTTCGACCGGCGGACGAGTCATGCAGGTCGGGCTGCGAATCCTTTTTTGACAATTGGCAGCCGAGGCGGGGGAGCGGGAGTCTCCCCCGCGCCACCATCAGAGGGTGTAGCGGAAGAAGGTGAAGATGGTATGAATATTTCCCGGCCGCGAGATCCCATCATTCTGGCGAAGATAGTGGATCTCCATATAGAACCTGGGGCTGAACTGCTTCAGCACGCCGACACTGAGGCGATTGCGTGACCATCCAAAACGGCCATTAGCAGTCGGCTGGGTGGTATACCAGGCTTCATTGGCGATGAAAGGGTTGAACTTCAGTCCTCCCACGCGCACCGGATGATCGATCATCAGCCGATTGCGGTAGGTCGTAAAGTCCGGCCCGGTTGGGCGAATTCGGCGTTCGATCAGATTTCGATCGGTAAACGAGAAGTCCCGCAGCCTGAACCTTCCCGTCGCGTTGAAGATCAACCGGTGCTCGGTGAACTCACGCCCCGGAAAGGGCTGGTAAGCGACAAAGAGGTAGGTGGGCTGAATCGTCAGATGCTTGTTCAGTCGGAAGGCGACACCGGCTCCGAACCGCTCGTCGACCGGGCGACTCCATCCCTGACCGATGCGCAGCCCGCCAATCAGGACCAGATCCTGTTTTTCATTCAGTCGCTTGATCAGCTGCGTCTCGTTCCAGAACTGGTTGTCCGCACGGGGCGGAACGATGGTCCCCTGGCCCCACGCCATCCCCGACATCATCCCCACCAGGAACCAGCTCACTATTACGCGGATCATCACGTGTCGACTTCTTTCTCGAAATAGGTTAAATCAGGCTCTGAAGCTAAGTCAGGATCTAAAGTTAATTTAATATGGATTTAATATCGGTGCAGTCTAGCTTGAATAATCGCAATAGACAATGGTTGCTGGCTCTTCTCCTCCTGATAGGTATGGCCGCCAACATCTCCGCACAGGAGCGAAAGGCAGAGGCACGTCCGGATGATGGGCGCCCGAAGGTGCAGGAGACGAAAGTTCAGGAGAAGCCTGGGCCGAAACCTGGCCGGGGAGTGTTGAAGATCCCGGCGGTCGTGGAGGTTGACGGACGATTCTGGGAGGGCGGGCGAAGGCAGAGTTTCAAGGTCTATCTCGACGACCGCGAGGTGGCGTTGCGCAGTTTCAATGGCCCAGAGAGTTCGACGGTCTTTCTGGTCGTCTTTGACACGGTGGTTGAGTTGGCCCGGGTGGATCAGGCCCGGACCGTGCTTGCTGAGCGGTTGCGCGAGTTGCCATCGACCTACTGGGTTGGCATCCTTCGTTCGCAGGATGGCTTGCGGGTCATTCAGGAGCCGACTGGAGATCGGGAGAAGCTGGTGACAGAGATTGGCTCGATCCAGGTCAACGGAAAGGCGGGGCTGCTCGACACCCTCCAGCCCATCTCCGAGCTGGCGACCGGAATTCTGAGCAAGACCGGTGTCCGGGTCTGTGTGCTCTATATTACCGACTCTGGCATCGCCAACTACCGTGCCGACTACCTCAACCCGGTAATCAACGCCAGTGACGCCGGCGACCTGAGCCGCCGCTTCTCCGACCGGGCCGTGCAGGAGCAGGTTTCGCGGATCGCCCAGTCACTGGCCCGCTACACTATTCCGATATCGATCATCCATCTCGATTATCGACCGGATACGCTCAATCTGGCCTACCAGAGCGGACTGGAGCGCATCGCCTCCGCCAGCGGCGGGCAAGCGCTCCTCTGCCGGACGGTTGATGAGATTGTGCCGGGGGTCGAGACGCTCCTTACCCGCATGAAGTCGACCTATTTTCTGGGCGTCGAACTGCCGGCCCGGGAAAAATCGTCGATCAAAGTGCGGCTCGAGGTGACCGGTGAGGATGGTCAGCGGCTCGACAAGGTGAGCCATCCGGTCCAGGTGACGCGGCAGAAGGGCAAGTAGCCGGATGGGCGCGGCTAGCCTGGTCCTTTAAACCCACCCATAAAGCAGCCGAGAAATTCCCGATTTCCGTCTGCGCCGTGGATCGGAGAGTCGATTACGCCGGCAATTTGCCAGCCGAGAGTGAGGACAAACTGCTCGATTTCTTGCACCACCCGGAGTTGTGCGGTCTCGGAACGAACGATACCGCCCCGTCCAACCTCTTCGCGCCCGACCTCGAACTGAGGTTTGATGAGGGTGACCACGGTTGCTCCGGGCTGCAGAAGCGCAGGGACAACGGGTAGAATTCTGGTGAGAGAGATGAATGAGACATCGGCGACGACGAGGTTGAACCGGGTCGTGAAGTCATCCGGAGTCAGATAGCGGGCGTTGACATTTTCGCGGACCTCGACCCGCGGGTCCTGGCGCAGTTTCCAGTCGATCTGGCCATGGCCAACATCGAGGGCAACGACGCTCGCTGCTCCACGCTGGAGCAGACAGTCGGTAAATCCGCCCGTCGAGGCGCCAATATCGAGGCAGAGCTGGTCAGTTGGATCGACGCCAAAATGGTCGAGGGCCGCCGCCAGCTTGAGTCCACCGCGGCTGACGTAGGGCATCGTCTCACGGACGGTCAGTTCGGTCTCGAGAGGAACCTCGAGCCCCGCCTTTTCGAGCCGCTTTTCACCTGAGTAGACCTGCCCGGCCAGGATAAGGGCCTGGGCCTTGGTGCGGGTCTCCGCCAGTCCACGCGTGACCATTAGCTTGTCGAGTCTCTCCCGGCCTGCCTTGATCTTCATACTTTCACAATGTCCGTGGCGGGGTGGGAAGAGGCTCCTCTCCACGCTGCTCACTCTCTCGTGTCTCCTGGTTTTGCTTCCACGGGTCGTTGCATTCGAAGTGATCGACGATCTGCTGGGGGACCGGGTGGAGCAGATTGCGCACGGCCGGCAGATTGCTCTGCTGAAACTCCCGCGGACTTCCGAAGAAGGCGATTTGTCCGTTCTCGAGGACCAGCACCTTCATCCCTGGAATCTCCTCGACCACCTCCTGACGGACACCCCCCGCATCGTCGAGAGTCGCCCGGTGGGTGGCAAGGTAGGGGATCTCGTGCATCGATTTGCTGACAAAGAGCGAACTGATGTGGTGGAGATCACGGGCCCGGACGATCAGGTCGAGCACCTGCCGGGCATTGATCGGATCGAGTCCGGCGGTCGGCTCGTCAAAGAGCATGATCGGCGGCCAGCCGATGAGGGCGCGCGCGAACTCGAGCCGGCGTTTCATGCCCCCCGAGAGCTCCTCGGCCTGTTTCTCCAGATCGTCCTGGAGCCCAACGAAGGTGAGGACTTCACGGACGGCCCGCTCGATCTCCTCCTCTGTCCAGTCATGCTCGACGAGGCGATAGGCGGCGTTGTCGTAGACCGATTGTCCGGTGAAGAGGGCATTCTCCTGGAAGACGATCCCCATCAGCTCGCTCCGCAGCGAGAGCAGTTCATCCTCGGTCAGGTCATTGAGATGTCGTCCCTCGACCAGCACCTCCCCACGGTCAGGTTGGAGGAAGCCGATCGCCAGTCGCAGGAGGACCGTCTTGCCAGACTGGGAGCTGCCGGTGATGCAGAGCATCTCCCCGGGCTGAAGCTGGAAGGTGATCGAATCGAGCGCAGGTTGACCATCGAAGTCGATCCCGACATTCCGAAATTCGATCGAGAATGGTGGGCGGCTCTCGTCCAGATTCATCAGATAGTGCCCCCGGATGAAGCAGGTGGATCGTTGGGCGAGCTCGACAATTCGAGACTCTCTTCCCAGTTGGCGGTCGGTGTGCGGCGAACGATCTCGACTGAGCAATGGGCCCGGGTCGCCACGGCGGCGGAGACGCTGCCAAGCACGAAACGCCCCAGTCGACCATGACCGCGACTGCCGACAAAGATCGCATCGGCGCCCCACGACTCCGCTTCGTGAACAATGGCCTGCTTTGGATCCTCGAACGAGATCACCGAGCTGACCGTCAGGCTCACGCCTTGCTGTGCCGCGCCATCGCGAAGATTCCGGGCGGCGTGGGCGTGCATCTTCTCGATCAGCGCCTTCTCCTCGTCGAAGGTCGTGACCGGATATCCGGCGTGCAGCGGCCCGACCGACGTGACCAGCCGGACTTCCGCGCCGTTCGACCAGTGGCGATTGGCTACCACGTAGGTGGCCATATCAGAATCGATCGATCCGTCGATCCCAATGACCAGCCGTGACGGAAGGTTCTCAAACTCTTCGAGCCGGCCACGCGCAATCCGCACTGAGCAATGGGCGTCGCCGGCCACCCGCTGCGAGACGCTGCCGATAAAGAAACGCTCCACCCTGGTGAATCCATGGGAGCCGACAACGATCATGTCTGCTCCCCAGTCGGCTGCCCGGTGCAGAATGGTCGCGGCGGGAGAGCCGGCCTCAATCAGGGTTTCGATCTCCCAGTTTGGCAGGATCGACGCCAGTCGTTCAGTCGCCCGGGCCAGAATCTGGCGGTTCTTTGCGATCCGCTCCGCCGCGTCAGGGGTCTCCTCTGTCGCGATCCCGGAGAGCGGCGATAACCAGACCTCGGTGACCATGGTCAGCAGAAGATGCCCCTCGCGGGGCAGCCCGGCTCGCTGCAGGTCGTCGAGCGCCGCATCCGCACAGGGCGAGCCATCATATCCGATTACCAGTCTCATCCTTGCCTCCTCACCTTTTCCCTCACCTTCCCCCCCGTACCTTCCCTATGGGCATGGCCAATAGGCCCTATTGGCCATCCCGTAGGATTGAAAGTCGCTCCGGGGTTACTCGATTTTTCGCTATTTTCACCAATTGTGCAATGGACTGGAGAGATGAAAAGACCCTGCCGTGTTCGCGACACGACAGGGTCTTCGGTAAGCTGTGGAGTTTGACCTTGCAACATCCGGTCAGCTTTAGTGATGACAGGACGCTGCTAGATCGCAGCCACCTCACTGTAAATTGATCTCATATACAAACGACCACCTCCTTTCTCAGTGTTGTCAGCATAGTACATAGCTGAGATCGCCAGGTCAACCGGCGCGGGGTCGAAATCGAGACACAAAGTTAGGTCTGCACAAAAGCATGAAAAAGCCCTACCCGCACTGGCGGATAGAGCTTTAGCTTTCGCACAACTGGTACTTCGGCAGATCGGCCGTGCGGTGAGCCTACTTGGCCTGCCGCTCGTTGACGTGCGCGGTCAGGCGGGCTTTGTGTCTGGCCGCGGCATTGCGGTGCAGGACACCCTTCTGGACCGACTTGTCAATGACCGAGATCGTGCCCGGCAGGGCCTGCAGCGCATCCTGGGGCGTGCCCTTCTCGATCAGTTCGCGCAGCTTCCGAATCTGTGAACGGAGGCGGGTCCGGTTGGAACTGTTGATCTCATTGCGCTTCTGGTTCTGGCGATCACGCTTCTCGGCTGACTTATGGTTTGGCATACCTGTTATATTTCTCCTGTCTGGCTCCTGCTCACAGTTTGTAACTGAGCTGGCGAAGACCAGTAAAGTAAAAGTCCTTCTCTGAGTGGTGTCAGCACTGACGATCTTCCGGAGATACATTCCCGGCGGACATCACGCCAGCGGCACGGAACTCGATCCGACCAGTCCGGGTCAGGGGTGACGGAATAATCAGACACCAACCAGAAACTCAGGATTATATTTTCGAGTCTATGGTGTGTCAAGAAGAAAGGTCCAAAGATCCCGCCTCTTGGCCCTGCCTGGCAGCGGGAGTCGGCGGTCGAAGGGAAGGCTCTATGGACTAATGGCCGGTGGGCATGCATACTTTGAGACGGTTTGATTGGGCATCAGAGTCTTTATGGCCAGTCTTTACGAACAGTTGCTTTGTCCAGTTCTGCTTGCCAGTTTCGTTTAAAGGAGATGAAAAGATGAAGACCTCACTGCGAACAATCCTCGGGTTGGTGGTCACCGCCGTCCTTGGCCTGGTGGTTGGCGCTCAGCAGGGCGATGATGTCGCGAGCCGGGCCCGTCAGATCCACTTCTCATCGATCGTCATGGATACGCACATCGATGTGACCCCGAAACTGCAGACCGACTGGAAGTTTACCGAGGAGCACCCGACAGGCCACATCGATCTGCCGCGGATGCGCAAGGGGGGGCTCAATGCGCTCTTCTTTTCGATCTACATGCCCGGCACAGTGACCGGCCCTAAAGCCGTCAGTGATTCGCTTGAGCGGATAGCCGCGGTGCACAAGCTGGCGCAGGACCATCCCGACCAGGTCATGCTCTGCACGACCGCCGCGGAGGTTGAGCAGGCCCACCGGGCCGGTAAGATTGCCGGTCTGATGGGGATGGAGGGTGGTCATATGATCAACAACAGCCTGCCGACCCTCCGGATGTACGCGCAACTGGGGGTTCGTTATCTGACTTTGACCCATTCCCTGAACACCGATTGGGCCGATTCATCGGGTGAGCCCGGGAAGCATAATGGATTGACAGATTTTGGCCGCGAAGTGGTTGGGGAGTTGAATCGACTCGGGGTTATGGTCGACGTCTCCCACGTCTCAGACAAGACCTTTTGGGATGCATTG
>JBEAVZ010000124.1:0-12586 GCA_041160645.1 Acidobacteriota bacterium | reverse complement strand
ACCTCGGCGCGGATATAGTTGGTCTGCGCCATCAGCTCCTGCTCAACCGAGCTGATGCCGGCCGCCGCCCTCCCGATCTCACCGCGGTTCTTGTCGAAGAATGGCAGCTGGATGGTCAGGTAGGCAATGAAGGTGTTGAAACCGACTGTGCGCTTGAATCCGGCCGACAGATCGACGTCCGGCTTGGCGTTGGCCTGCTGAAGGCGCAGGTTGGCCCGCTCGGCCTCGACTCGCGCCCGGAGCAGATTGAGCTCGACGCGCCTCGTCGTGGCCTCGGTGAGCAGGTCACCGACCGATTGCCTGAGGAGTGGGGCATCGAGCAGCTCTGGCTCGAGCAGCCGAAAATCGGTCGCAAAGCTCGTCTCACCCATCGCCTGCAGCAACTCGAGCTTCGCCTTTGTCAGATCCTGCTCCAGCAAGAGCTGCTGATTGAGCAGTGTCTGCTGCTCAAGTTTGACGCGGATTACCTCCCACTCCGCGGCAAAGCCCTCCTGAAAACGCGTGCTCGTGTAGGTGACCAGCTGATCGATGTCGCGCTTGTTTTCGACCGCTACCAGCAGATCGCTCTGCAACTGCAACGCCCGCCAATACCTCGCGGTGATCAACTGCCAGAGCTGCTTGCGGACCACGTCGATCTCGATCTCGGCGGTCGTGGCGACCCGATCGGCCAATTGTCGCCGGTAGCCAGCCTTTCCCGCCGTCTCGACCCGCTGTGTCCCAAAGACAAAGAGATCAATCTCACTCGCAAAACTGAACGGCGGCCGTCCCCAGGCCCGCCAGTTCTCTGACTGATAGGTCAGGGTCGGATTCGGGCGGACTCCCGCAAAACGACGGAACTGCTCCGCCCCCTCAAATCGCTTCTGCGCCGCTCCCAACAGGGGATGGGCCTCCCGCGCTTTTCGCCAACACTCTGCAAGGGTCAATGGTCGCTTGTCGCTCTCCACCTGCGCCCATCCCGTCAACTGGCACGTTGAAAGGATAAGCAACAGGAGGATGGATCCTCTGCCAATCCACAATTCCTTTTCACTCATCAATAACATCCTGCATCTGTTTTCAAATGATCGATGAAGACCGGTTCCGGATCTCGATCACCAATTCACTCCCCAGGTTACTCGATTGATACTTCTATCTTTGTCACGCCTAAGGTAACCCATCGCCCGGGATGTGTCATCCAAACGAAATACAGTTCTTAATCTATGACGATTGTGGCAATCGATTTCAGAATGGCCAGAAATCAGAGGAGTCCGCGGGCCTTGACCTCGAGGTACTGATGGACGAGTCGTGAAGAGAGATCTCCGGAATGAGGACCTGGCTTGATGTCGAGGGCAAGTCCGCCGCGTTCGAGAATATGGCCAAGGGCCTCCTCGCGCTGTTGGAGCATCTCGGTGGCCACACTGCGCCGATAGACGTCACGGATGGCGGCGGGTGGCTGACCGACCACCGCGTGGAGATCCTGATCGCCAATGGCAACGATGAGCGGCAGATGGCGCGGCAGCAGCGCGGCGGTGCAGGCCAGCAGATCCGTTGAGGTATCTCCATCGATCAGATCGGTGAGGATGATCACCAGCGAGCGCTTGCGACAATGCTGGTGAAGATACTCGAAGGCCCGGGGGTAGGATGGCTCGATCAGCCGTGGCTCGAGGTCATAGAGTGATTCGAGCAGTGAGATCAGCTGGCCCCTGCCGCGCTGCGGCGGCAGATACCTGACCACCTCTCTTTCAAAAGCGAGGAGGCCCACCAGATCACCCGTGCGGATCGCCACTGCAGCGATCGACAGGGCGGCGTTGATCGCGTGGTCGAGCTTCGTCAGCCGATCGATCCGGGCGGTCATGAGGCGACCGGTATCGAGCATGATCAAGATGCTCTGGTTCCGCTCGACCTGGTATTGACGGGTCGTCAGGCGCCCCCGGCGCGCGGTCGCCGTCCACGAGACGTGGCGAAGCTGGTCCCCGGTCACATAGTCGCGCAGACTCTCAAACTCCCGCCCCTGGCCACGATACCGGCTCAGCCGAACCCCGTACTGGGGAATCTGGGCGGCGCGGGAGGTTGTGACATGGCGCTGGGCGGCGACGATGTTGGGATAGACCCGGCAACTCTCCGCCGCCGGTATGCGGGCCTGTCTGATCAGGAGACCATAACGCGATGGCCAGCGTAAGACGATATCGCCGAAGTCGTACTTTCCGCGTCGATCGGCAAAAAGACGGTAAGCGACCCTCGGGTGGCCAGCGGCGAGCGGGGGGCTGGTCTGGATGAGCATCTCGGTCGGATCCCGCGGTTCGAGTTGAATCGGATATTCGTCACGAAGCCGAATCTGGAGAGGCCGCCCCACCGGAAGTCGCAGGCTTATCTCGATCCGGTTCTCTTCACCGATCATGAACCGCTTCGGAATCGACCGAACAACTTGCCAGTCGGAAGGCTTCTCCATCCGCCGCCAGTCGAGGGCGGCGAGGATGACCAGCAGCAGGTCGTAACTGGCGAGCAGCAGCGCGGCGCCAAAAAGACCACGCCTGTCTGGCCAGATCATCCAGACCAGTAGCGCAGGCAGCAGCCCCAGGGCGAGGAGCAGCAGAAATCGTCGCGTGGGGATCATCGCGGGATCTCGACGTTGAGGACGATCTCATCAAGGACGTTGTCGGTCGTGATCCCCTCGATCTCTGATTCGGAGCGCAGGAGAATACGGTGGCGCAAGGTCGGGTGAGTGACATCACGCACGTCGTCCGGCGTAACGTAGTCTCGACCGCGCATCGCCGCGAGCGCCTTCGAGGCGAGCAGCATGGCGACGGCGGCCCGTGGACTCGCGCCCCAGAGCAGGCCGGGGTGCTCGCGCGTCTGTCTGACCAGGTTGACGATGTAGTGCTGAATCCCCGGCTCGACCGCCACCTGCCGCACAAGGCGGCGGCAATGGGGGATGATCCCGGGATCCTTGAGAATATCGAGATTGATCGACTCGAGGTGGCGCGAGTTGAAGCCCGACTGCCAGTTCGACAGAACCTGCTGTTCCTCTTCCACACTCGGATAGTTGATGATGATCTTGAGCAGAAAGCGGTCGAGCTGGGCCTCCGGCAGCGGATAGGTTCCCTCATACTCAATCGGGTTCTGGGTCGCCAGGACAAGAAACAGATCGGGCAGCGGATAGGTATCTCCATCGATCGTCACCTGCCGCTCCTCCATCGCTTCGAGAAGGGCCGCCTGCGTCTTGGGGGGCGTCCGGTTGATCTCATCGGCCAGCAGCAGATCGGTGAAGATCGGCCCTTTGCGCAGGGTAAACTCCGAGAGCCCGAGGTTGAAGACATTGGTTCCGGTGATATCGGCGGCCATCAGATCCGGCGTAAACTGGATCCGGCTGAATCCAGCCCCCAGAACGCGCGCCAGCGTCTTGACCATCAGCGTCTTCGCCGTGCCTGGCACCCCCTCCAGCAATCCGTGACCTTCGGCCAGCAGGCAGATCAGAATCTGATCGATCACTGCCTCCTGTCCGACAATCACCCGCTGTGTCTGCCGACGAAGATGTGTGACGACCTGACTGACATATCCGGACATTCCTGTCTCCTTTCAGCGCAACCTTCTGTTATTTGAATGGAAGATGAGGGTAGCATAATTACTGGCAGTTTTGACCATCGATATTATTGCCCAATCGCGGCGAAGTGCCAATTGAATATTGGCAAGATTACCGTCAGATTGCTACACTCACGAGGCTGTGGAAAAACCCCGTGTACTTATTGTTGATGATCAGCAGGCGGCCCGTGAAGGTCTGAGTGAAATTGTCTCGGCGTGGGGATATCAGACCCGGATCGCCGGTGACGGGTTGGAGGCTGTCGAGATTGCCGCGCAGTTCAATCCTTTCGCGGTCATCTCCGATATCCTGATGCCCCGCCTGGACGGATTTGGACTTCTGCGCCGCCTCCACGAATTGATGCCTGAGACCGCCGTTATTCTCCTCACCGGCCAGGGCAGCGTCGAGGATGCTGTCCGGGCCGTGAAGGAGGAAGGGGCCTTCTACTATTTTGAGAAGCCCATCAACACCCGTGCTCTGAGTATTGTTCTGCAGCGGGCGATCGAGCAGTCGGTGACCCAGCGCGAAAACACGAGGTTGCGGCGGCAGCTCGGCGAGTATGGCGTCTTTGGCAAGCTGGTTGGCGACTCCCAGGTCATGCGCCAGATCTACACGATCATCGAACAGGTGGCCAGTTCAGCCGTCTCCGTCCTGATCACCGGCGAGTCAGGGACTGGCAAGGAGGTGGTCGCCCAGACGATCCACCAACTGAGTCCGCGGGCCTCCCGCCCGTTTGTGGCCATCAACTGTTCGGCGATCCCCGAGTCGCTCATGGAGTCGGAGCTATTCGGACACGAACGGGGCGCGTTTACCGGCGCGATCGCCCGGCGCGAAGGGTGCTTTGAACTGGCCAACACCGGCACCATCTTTCTCGATGAGATTGCCGAGATGCCCCCAATGCTCCAGGCCAAGCTGCTCCGCGTGCTCGAGGACCGGAAGGTGCGGCGGCTGGGAAGTCCGAAAGAGGTTCCGGTCGATGTGCGGGTCCTCGCGGCCACCAACAAGGATCCGCTCGATGCGGTCCGTCGCGGCGAACTACGCGAGGATCTCCTCTACCGGCTCAATGTCATCCACATCAAACTGCCGCCCCTCCGCGAACGACGGGAGGATATCCCCCTGCTGGCCGAATTTATGATCAAGGAACTCAGCGCGCGCCACAACCGGCCGGCCCGACTGATCGCGCCCGAAGTCCTTGAACTGTTCACCCGCCATCCGTGGCCGGGGAATGTCCGCGAACTGCGCAACATCATCGAACACGCCGTCATTGTCTGCGACGGACAGCGCATCGAGAAGCAGCATATCTCCGCCCAGATGTTCGATGGACTCAATATGCGCAACCAGGACACGATCACCTTCCCGGTTGGAATCACTCTCGACGAGGCCGAGCGACAACTGATCCTCCGAACCCTCATCAAGACCAACAACAACAAGACCCGCGCCGCCGAAATGCTCAAGGTCAGTCTGAAGACTCTTCACAACAAGTTGAAGACTTACCGTGATGAGCCGGAAGAGTGAGGCTGAACCGGACTGCCGGCTCCCGTCTTCTTACAATCGCTCGCGCAGGAATAGTGAGACGGCCATGGCCAGACCAAGCAGAATGACGACGCGCCGGACAGTCGACTGGGGCAATCGGGTCGCGATCCCCGCGGCGGCGTAGCCGCCAATGATCGTCCCGACCGACATCAGCGCGGCCGTCGGCCAGTCGATCAGCCCGGAGTAGATGAAGTAGAGCGCCGCGATCAGATTGATGAAGGAACCGATCAGATTCTTCAAACCGTTCATCTGGTGGATGTCGCTCATCCCCATCATCCCAAGCACTGCCAGCATCAGAATCCCCATGCCGGCGCCAAAATAGCCACCATAGATGCCGACGACAAACTGGTAGATCGAGGCGCCAATCAGCCACCCCGTCGTTACCGGATGGTGGGCCATCTCACTCGTCCGCAGCCAGCGCTGGACGGCCCCCTGGATCATGAAGAGGACGGTCGCGAAGAAGATCAGAAACGGAACCAGCAACTCAAATGTTGGCGGAGGGGTGCGCCGCAGCAACATGGCCCCAATCGCCGCGCCGACGGTGCTCGGGATCACCAGGACGGTGAACCGGCGCGGCATCTCGCGCAGGGACTGCCGGTAACCGAACATACTGCTCCAACCCGCGGGCACGAGAGCGAGGGCGTTGGTCGCATTGGCGGTGATCGGCGGCAAACCCGCCCAGATCAGCGCCGGAAAGGTGACCAATGTCCCGCCGCCGGCAATCGAATTCATCATCCCTGCCGCAACTGCGGCGAGGAAGATCAACAACTCTATCGCCACATCAAGTATCAGAATGGGGATTGGCATCATTTTCTCTCATTTTCTCCGCCAGGATTCCGGTCTCGACCGCTGAGCGGGGCACCCACAGCGCATCAACCTCACTCCGCGCCACTGGTCGCGATCCCGCCTCGCCCCTCACGCCGATGATCGGAATCGAGCGATCACTTTCAGCAGGAAAATGCGGATGAGCGCCGGGCCCGCCCCAACAAAATGGGCCACCGATCCCCTTCCCCGCTTCCTTGAAACAGTGAAGTAGACCGATGGCCCAGGTTACACGCACCGACTAGAATCGGAACTTCATGACCATCTCGATCTGCCGTGGATCATAGGCCGACTGACCGAAGGTCCCAAATGTTCCCGAACTCTGGAGCTGCCCGACCTTGAGATTCTGGGTCGGATTGGCCGTGACCGTCGCCGGCAGCACGGTGCCGCCAGTGCTCGTGTTGATCCCACCCCGCAGCTGGGTATTGTTGAAGACATTCATCGCCTGGGCCGACAGCTCGATCGAGTACTTCTCCCGGAAGCGGAAAGTCTTTTCGAGCGACATGTTGCTGGTCCAGGTCCGTGGTGAACGGATCCCCGAGTAACCAGCCGCCGCTGTCCCGTACCAGAAGAGATCCGGAACAACCGTGCCGTTGGGAGTCGTCACGACCCTCCCGGCAAAGGCATCGATGTTGTACTTCAGGAAACAACGGTTGCACGGAGTGATGACCCGGCCACTGGGCAGCGTCACCGAAGTGCGGCCGTCATACCACTTCTGCAGCTCCTTCGGCACCTCGAAGGAGACTCCATTGACCAGATCAGGGAGTCCATTGATCGAGTTGGTACCGCCTCCGGCAATCTGCGAGAGAAGCCCACTCTGCATGGTCAGTGAGCCTCCGAGGCGCCATCCGCCAATCACCCCATTGAGGAAGTTGCTCTTGAAATCGACGAAACGCCCCCCACCGATCGGCATATCATAGACCCACGAACTGACAAAACGGTGCGGCATGTCATTGGTCGAGGGTTTACGATTGGTCCGGTAGAGATCGGGCCTGATGTTGGAGAAGTAGTTTGAGTTACTATCGCCGTAGCCATTGTTGCTCTGCGCGTTGTAGTTACTCATTTCGATCTGCTTCGACCAGGTATAGTGGGCATTGAACTGCAGACCATTGGCAAACGAACGGGTCACCTGCAACTGCATGGCGTGGTAGTCAGAGGTGCCGACGGTCCGGTGGATCGAATTGCCGTGATGCGGGAAGGGGAAGGCCGCCTCGATCCGCTGGATCGTCCGGTTCCGAATGTTGCCGGAGCCAAATGGAATCAGCGGACCCGTGGCCGGCTGGAACGGATTGGCCACCTGCTGTGTCGAGGGATTGGACGACCCGTTGCTGGCAACATAGGCATCCCGCCACTGCTGCAGCAGGGCCGGATCGACCAGCTGCGCGCTGTTGATCGGCAGGAAGGTAATCTGGAGACGATCGCCCCGCGAGCCGAGATATCCGGCCGACACGAGCCAGTTGTTGCCCAGCTTCTGCTCGAAGAAGAGGTTCCACTGCTGGACGCGACCGTTCTTGTAGTCCTGTGGGAAGCGGCGGACCAGACCACCGTAGATGCCCGGATTCTTCTCATCAGCCCCGATTGGCTGGACGATCGGATTGACGATCTCCGAATTGAAGGGACCAATCAGCACCCCCGCCGGGTTCGGACCATACGGAACCGAGTTGTTGCCAGCGTTGAGTCCGGTCGAGCTGGTTGCCGGGGTAAACGGTCCCGCACCATAGAAGCCGGGTCCATCATTGTAGCCGGTGTTGGAGGGCACATAGGTCAATCCGTAACCGCCACGAACGACCAGGGAGCGGGTCACCTGCAGAGCGGCTCCCAGTCGCGGCCCGAAATTGTTGTACTCGGTTGGCCACATATTGCGCCGATCGACATTGACTCCTGGGAAGATGATCCGCCCAGCCGTGCCGAAGGGGTTCTTCTGATCAAGATCGATGGCGCTGATATTGTTGAAACGCTCGGTCGGGCCGGGCTGGATATCGTAGCGAAGCCCAAGGTTGAGCGTGAGCCGGTCGTTGACCCGCCAGTCGTTCTGCGAATAGAGCGCCCCATATTTCTGCGCCAGCGCCAGCTTGACCGTGAACCCCGAACGAACCTCGAGGAACCCCGCCCCCAGCGCCATCGACGCCATTCCCAGCCCGTTGAATGAGGCATCCGGGGTAGCCGGCAGGCCGGTCGTCGAACCGTCGGCATTGATATTGGCCCGGGTATACTGATCGCCGGTCTGAATAAAGAAGGAGTCGGCCAGGTCGGTGTAGTTCGAGAGAAGAACCCGGTAGGTGCCCCCAAACTTGTGCGTCCAGCGGCCGCGCGTCCAGGTCATACTGCCATTCAGATCCGAGTTGGTCTGCCGCTCCCGCTTATGGAGAAACGTCCCCTCATTCAGATTGCTGACGCGTCCGGGTCCGAAGAAGGGCATGGCCCCGCCGGTCTGATCGAGCGCGAGAATCGACTTTGGAATACCAAAGGGGTCGTAGTTGAAATCCGGGAAGAGATCGACCTCATTGTCACTCCGGATGCGGTTGAGACCATAGCGCACATCGAGGATCAGGGTCGGCGAGATCGACCAGGTATCGCCGATCGAGATATACGGGTTGCGATCCGGCTGCTGATTGCCGACAAACTCATTGCGGCTGTAGTGCGGATTATCCGGGCCCCACGAACGCGGGGTGAGAATGTTGCCGAGCTGAATTCCACCCGTCGCGTAGAGGTTGTGGCTGCGCCAATTGTAATCGACCCGGGAGTTGATGTTGTTCTTTGTGAACTGCTGCAGGCCCCGGTAGAAGAAGTTGTTGGCGTTGAAGATGTCGTTGGGGGTTCGATTCGGAAGCGGATAGGACTGGAGCAGCTTCAACCCGCCCGCATTGAGTCGGTTGGCCGGCAGCTGGCTCGTCCGCACCAGACCATCCGGAGTCGTCACCGTCGCAAACTGGGCCCGGTTAAACTGAGACGTCGTCCCAATCCGCGTCGCATTGAACGGATCGAAGATCTTGATCGGCACCGGCCTTCCACCGACGTTGACGTAGGTCTCGCTGAAATCGCCGATCCGCTCCTTGGCGGTCGGAACCGTCTTCAGATAATCATAATTTCGATTGAATTCGAGCCCTTCGTAACTGGCGAAGAAGAATGCCCGGTCACGAATAATGCGTCCACCAACCGTTCCGCCGTAGGTATGGGACTTGAAGGGGCCGCGCGCGATATTCTGCGCGTTGTTGGTAAAGGAGTTGGCATTGAGCGCCTCGTTGCGGATCCGCCAGAAACCGGTTCCGTGGTAGTCATTGCTTCCCCCTTTGGTGGTGAAGATGACCACACCCTGCGCCCGCCCATACTCGGCCGAGTAGTTGTTGGTGATCGTCCGCACCTCCTGGAGGGCGTCCTGATTGGGCAGCACCGCGACCTCATTCCACGCCGATCCCTGAACGCTCACGCCATCGAGCTGAATATCGTTCGAGAAGGCCGAACCACCGTTGATCCCGATCGCCGAAGCCTGTCGCCGCCCGTCGATGCCAATCCCGAAGGAGGTTGTACTCTGGGTATTGTTGAAGGCGCCGCGCGGGGTGACTCCTGCCTGGAGGGCGACGTAGTTGAACGGATTATGGGTAATGTTCGGGAGCACCTGAATCACCCGTTCATTGACCGCCCCTCCGACTGTCGCGTTCGCCGTCTGGAGCGTTGCCGCGTCGGCCGTCACCGTAATCGTCTCAGCGGCGCCGCCTGCCTGGAGCGCAATATCGACCTTGACTGTCTGCGCGGTCGAGAGTTGAACTCCGGTGCGGATCGCCTTCGAAAAGCCGCCATTCGCCTTCTCTACCTGGACACGGTAACTGCCCGGAGCAAGGTATGGCACGGTGAAGCTTCCGGAAGTGTCGGTCGTCACGCCCGCCGCGACATTGGTCTCCTCATTGACCACCGTCACCGTCGCTCCCGGAATGACGGCCCCTGTCGAATCCGTCACTACTCCGGTAATTGTGCTCGACTTGATCTGTGCAAATGCAGTCAGGCTCAACAGCAGTCCAAGCAGGATCACCTGCCCGATCCGGCCCAACCCGAAGTCTGGCGACGCACCGCGCCACGATACTCTGATATCCATTATTGGTCTCCTCAAAGGTTTGATTATCTTTGGCCCTTCTGGGGGGCTCTTTGGTAATCGGCTATATTGTGACTTGAATCTAAACTTGGATAATGGCCACTAATGAATTGGGCCCGGCCACCGCGCACGGTCCCGGGTCAGATCTCCACACCGTGAGATCCCGGCACGTCCTGCCGACCGTATCTTCGCCGTAACTTCAGATTATGAATATGCACCCCAGCTGCCTCTGAAAGAGACCTGGCCTGTTGGTGCTGTCGACAGGTAAAATCTATCGTTGCTTGATGAATTGCTTCACGACTCCTGAGCTGCCCTGGCTGTCCCAATCACGGCTGCCCCGATCACGGCTGTTCAACAGGTCACAAGGCTCCTGTCTGTCTGGACCTGAAGTCATCCAAAAAGGTAAAGGCAGAAAGGTACAGGCAGAGAAGTACAGGTGTCGTCAGAAGAAAGACAACTATCTGCCAGTCAATCAATTATTGCAAGAAGAATTGGGCCGGAAAGAATAAATTTCGTGACAGATTAGCCACAGATTCGGCAAAGGCGTGAAAGGCCGGGGCTTCTCTCAGTGCGGCGGGAGATTGAAACCCGCCCCGGAAAAAGTAAGACCCATAAACTCACCTCCTCCGGCAGGGCAATCCCGCGACGAGGCGATGAGCTTAAGGGTCTCGTGGTGACGCTACAGCGTCCGGACCGGCGGCCTCAGACCTGTCCAAGCGGCGTCGGCCAACCCTTCCGGGCCATATAATCGGCAATCGTCAGCACCAGCATAATGAACAGCCAGAAGAGACCGGCAATAACAATAACCTGAGTCAGCTTCGAACTGTATCGAACGTGCATGAAGTAGAGGACAACCAGCGTCGCCTTGATTGTCGCGACGGTCATCGCCACAATGATGTTCAAGGGGCCCCAGATCGAAGCAAGGTCGAACTTTGCCACGGCAACGGTGATTGCAGTGAAGACCATCAGCGCGCCGAAGATCGCAAAGTAGGTCTTGGGTGAAACAATATGATGCTCGGTATGATCCGACATAACTGTGATAGCCTCTCTCAATAATTTGCCGACGGGGCGGGAGCCAATCCCGCCCCGTCCGTCGATCTAATCGCCTGGCTGATTGGCTAATCGCCCGGCTTGTTTGCAAATCGCCTGGCCTAGTGGCCTGTCAGATGGTATCCCGTCAAATAGAGCAGTGGGAAGAGGAAGATCCAGACGATATCGACAAAGTGCCAGTAGAGACCACAGATCTCGACGGGTGAATTGTAGGTCGTCGTGAAGCGCCCTTTCTGAGCCATAAGGATCAGCACCAGCAGCATTCCCGCTCCGATGATCATGTGGAGAGCGTGCAGCCCGGTCATGGCAAAGTAGATCCAGAGGAAGACCCGGACCTGCTGGTGGTACTGCAGCGCGAGGTGCTCGACGTCGGGGGCATAGAAGCCCATCGCCGGGAAGAGATGGTGCTCGAACTTCTCTCTGTACTCGAAGTACTTGACGACCAGGAAGACCAGGCCCAGTACCAGAGTGACCGAGAGCATCCCGACCAGCTTCTTCTTCTCACCGACCTGCGAGTAGTAGACGGCCATGGCCATGGTCACGCTGCTGACAATCAGCACAATGGTATTCAGACCACCAAGCTTGACACTGAGCAGGTGGCTTCCCTGCTCAAATCCTGCCGGGTAGGTGGTTCGAAAGATCGCATAGACCAGAAACATTCCGCCAAAGAACATCAGTTCGGTCAGCAGAAAGATCCACATGCCGATCGTTCCGGCCTCTCGCTGCTGCTCCATCGAGCTGAAATGATGCGCTAATCCGTATTGTGAAGCGTGACTGTCAGCCAAGATTGAATCCTCCCATTACTTAATTAGCAGCGACCACCAGATTGGCCCAGACGAACCACCTCAGCCTTTGCCGCTCCGGCCATCATGGAGATCGCCAGTGTTGGTCTGGCGATCTCCAGTCTGAAAAGTGGCCCGGGGTCAGCCAGCAGTCTGCCAATTTTGCCTCGGATTACGAAACGTTACGGATCGTTGAATCCGGACTATGCCAGGGTGAGGCCGGTGAGACGTGGAGAAGATCCACCATTCCACCGACCCTCTGGCTTCAACTCAGTGTTAGGCCGTCTGGACGGCGCCAGCTTTCCGCGCGTTCCTGATCTCTTCGACGTGCTCAAACTCGTAAGCTTCCGTCGTCACGACAGGATTGAAGGTGAAGTTCTCGGTTGGCGGCGGTGAAGATGTCTGCCACTCGAGACCAAACGCCTTCCAGGGATTGTTCGGCGCTGACTTTCCATACTTGATCGACCACGAGAGATAGAAGAGTGGCAGGATGAAACCTACCCCCAGCACCAACGCGCCACCACTCGAGAGGACGTGGAGTACCTGGAACTCCGGCACGTACGCGTAGTAACGCCGCGGCATTCCAAGGTAGCCAAGAATGAACTGGGGCATGAAGGTGAAGTTGAACCCGATGAAGATGATCGCCGCCGAGATCCGTCCGAGCGTCTCCGGATAGAGCTTGCCCGTCACCTTCGGCCACCAGTAATGGAGACCACCGAGATACCCAATGATCGCTCCGCCAACCATCACGTAATGGAA
>JBEAVZ010000109.1:0-16233 GCA_041160645.1 Acidobacteriota bacterium | reverse complement strand
GTCTTTGAACTTCGATTATCACATTATTTGATCAGTGGAGCTGATCAAGACTCTCTCTTCACCTTCTCAAAAATGCGAGTCCGGGGCGTGACTTATCCCCGGACTCGTCATCAAAATAATGCGAAAGAGTAGCTAACAGGCCATTACGTCGAAAACCATCCACCAATTACATGAAATTTCAGTCTTTCGACGGTCGCCGGACGGAGCGTCCCGGCGGGACGATCTACTGGCGCGGCGCCGGCCCCTCGACCAGCACGGTCAGAAACGTCGGGAGATCCTTCGAGCGGTAGACTCGCTGGGTCGTCTTCTGGTAATCCTCCGGACGGGCACGCGGAATATCGACAAACTTCTGCGGATTGCGATCGGTCAGCGGGAACCAGGAACTCTGAATCTGGATCATGACACGATGGCCGGGGCGAAACGAGTGGTAGACGTCGGGCATCACATATTCAATGCGCGTCGGCTGCCCGGGGACCATGGCTTCCGGCTTCTCAAAACTCTGGCGAAACTTGGCCCGGAAGGGCTCTCCCCGCACCAGCTGCTGATAGCCGCCCATTTTGACGGCATTGGTGGGCAGCGGCTGCCCCGGCGCCGGACGCGAGGCGGCGAGCTGCTCCGGATAGTTGGCCGGGTAGACATCGATCAACTTGACGACAAAGTCGGAGTCGGTCCCGGAGGTCGACACATTGAGCGTGACCTTGATCGGACCAGCAATCGTCAGGTCGGTCTCCAGTGGTTCAGTCTGATAGACGAGCACATCGGGTCTTTGGGCGGCGAACCGCTGGTCCTCGGTCATGTAGTCGCGGGTCATTCCGTCCGCGGTATAACCGACATAGGGCACCGGGCGGTTTGGATCGCTGATGTACTGATCATAGACGGCCGGACCGGTCTGGGCCGGAAGGGTTCGGGTAATGGTTCCCTCCGGACCGAGATAGAGATCGACCGACTGGGTGTTGACCGGGGGCCAGGCCGCGAACTTCCGCCATTCGTTGATGCCGGTCAGGTACATCCAGGCCTCCGGCATCTCTTCGCGGCCATCCTTGAGATACTTCATAAAGAAGGGGAAGAGGATCTGCTCACGGTAGAAGGCGGCGGTCTTCACCCCGAAGTTGAGATTGCCCAGCCGGTCGCCATCCCCCCGCGCCCAGCACCCGTGGCACCACGGCCCCATGACGAGCATGTTGGCGGTCTGGGGATTATTCTTCTCGACAGCGCGGTAGATATGGAAGGGGCCGATCGGATCTTCGGCATCGAACCACCCGCCGACATTGAGGACGGCCGGGCGGATGTTCTGCATGAACTTCCAGATGGAGCGCTTCTGCCAGAACTCATCGTAGTTCGGGTGGTCGACGATCTCCTGCCAATAGGTCGCTTTGCCTCCGAAGTATTTCTGGTTGGCCTCGCTGAGCGGTCCCACCGTGAGGAAGAAGTTGTACGCGTCAGAAAGGTCGATTTCGCGCCCGGCTCGTGGCGCCGGCGGCGCGGGCGGACCATTGCGCGGCTGGAATAATCCATAGAACCAAAAGTTTGCGCCGAGCATGAAGGCGCCATTGTGGTAGACATCGTCGCCCAGGTAGTAGTCGGCGGTCGGCGCCTGCGGCGAGACGGCGAGCAGCGCCGGGTGGGCATCGATCATCCCCGCCGCGACGTGAAAGCCTGGCTGGGAGATTCCAATCATCCCCGCCTTTCCGTTATGATTCGGGATATTCCGGAGCAGCCAGTCGATGGTATCCCAGGTGTCGGTGCTCTCATCGATCTCCTGCGGGCTCTTCTTGACCGGCAGGTGCGGTCTGACCTGTGAAAACTCGCCCTCGGACATGTTGCGGCCCCGGGCATCCTGGTAGACGAAGATGAACCCCTCGTTCTCAAAGAGCGGCGCCGGGCCAAGCGACTCGGGATAGATCTCCACCCCGTACGGGGCAATGCTGTAGGGAGTGCGGGTGAGCAGGAAAGGATATGGCCGTGACTTGTCTTTCGGCACATAGACCGCGGTGAAGAGTCGCGCCCCATCGCGCATCGGAATACGATACTCGTACTTGGTATAACGCTCGCGGACCCGCGCCGCCGGGGGCTGGGCGGCCACTGCCGCGAACTGCATTATCGACATCGCCATCAGTGCAAAAACACGCCACTTCATCTCTTTGAATCCGCCTCTCTTTGAATTTGGCAATTTGGCTTTCCGGGTATTCCGTTGTCTGTCCTGGCGCCCCTGGCCGGTGGCGGGGCGAATGATCGAAAACAGCACTGACCTTGGTTTATAGCTACCCATTGGGGCTTCCCATTGTGACCAGCAACTGTTCCGGACATCCTGGTCAGGTCGTCCCGGCGTAAATTTGAATAATACGTCTCCGCCCGACAGGCTGCCAACAATTTATTGACGCATCGCCCAAGTTGCGTTATCCATATGTTGGTTAATCCGGAGGGCGACCAGAATGGCGCTCTTCGGCGCGGCCCGTCAGGCGCGTCTCACCCGGTCCTGATCCGGGTGAGCAGAGATGAGCACGGCAACATTCCGAAAGGCAGGCAAATCTATGAAGGAAAAGACCCGACGAGACTTTCTCCAGTCGGCCATCACCGCCACCGGCTTTCTGGCCCTGGGCGGCCACGAGACGAACGCCCTGCCCCGCTCCTCCGCCAGCCGACCGACGGATCAACCGATTGCCGAGTCCACGACGGGGCCGGCCGCTAAGCTGGGTCTGGTCACCTACAACCTGGCCAAGGACTGGGATATTCCGACCATCATCCGGAACTGCGAGCAGACCGGCTTTGAAGCCGTTGAACTGCGGACGACCCACCGGCATGGGGTCGAGCCGGGGCTCACCAGTGAACAGCGGGCCGAGGTCAAAAAGCAGTTTGCAGGCAGTAAAGTCAGACTTCTCAGTCTTGGCTCCGTCGCCGAGTTCCACTCTCCGGCGCCGGGTGTGGTGCGCCAAAATATCGAAGACTGCAAGCGCTTCCTTCAGCTCGCCCACGATATTGGGGCACTCGGGGTCAAGGTGCGCCCCAATGGAATTCCCAAAGATGTGCCCGAAGAGAAGACCCTCGCCCAGATTGGCGCGGCCCTGCGTGAATGCGGCGAGACGGCGCAGCAGCTCGGGGTCGAGGTCTGGGTCGAAGTCCACGGACGCGATTCTGCGCACCCTCCACGCATGCGCCGGATGATGGAGAACGCCAACCATCCGCAGGTCGGGATCTGTTGGAACTCCAATCCGGAGGATCTCGTCAACGGTTCGGTCAAACCAAGCTTCGAGATGCTCAGACCCTGGCTGCGAAATACCCACATCAATGAGATCTGGAAGCCTGAATACCCCTGGCGCGAACTCTTCGGTCTGATGACCGCGGCCGGGTACAATCGCTACATGCTCGCGGAGATCCCGGAGACCTCCGATCCGATCCGGCTCATGCGCTACTACCGAGGGCTCTGGCTGGCGCTCCATTCCTGACCTTGCCGCAGCGTGAAGGTTAACCCAGCGGGCCAGCACAAGTTTTACTGAGAAGGAGTCTGAACGTGACTGTCATCCTCAGCACACCCTTGCCCACCTCGCCGTAACCACTCCGCGTTTACTCATCTCCCAACGATCGTGATGGAGTTGACCGGCAATCTCTTCAAACTTTATGCGCACACGACCCGGGTGAATGAAATCTCCCCCATTGATCGTCATGTTGATCGTCGTGTGGATCGTTGTGTGAGTCTTGCAGATGAATAAACGTCAGAAATTCTTCATTTACGTTGTCCCGACGTGCGTCTCCATCGTCTTTCTCGTTCTCGCTCTCCGCAGTCTCGACCTGCGCGAATTTCTCAAACTACTGGGCAGCGTCAAACTCCAGTATCTGTTCATGGCTTTGGGCGTCATTGGTCTCAACAGCCTCCTTCGCGCTTTCAGGTGGCGAACGCTACTGGCGCGTGACCACTCCGGTCGGCTGGGGGAGGTCTTCTGGGCCATGATGGTCGGTTATCTGGGAAACTCCTATCTGCCGGCCCGCATCGGCGAATTCCTGCGGGCCTATGCCCTGGGGAAGAAGACGCCCCTGAGTCCGGTGCTGATATTCTCGACCGGGCTCGTCGAAAGGGTCTTTGACACCTTCTTCCTCGTTGGTCTCGGGTGGCTGGCGCTGCGCTTCCTCGATATTCCCGGTACCCTCTTCTTCCAGGCGAGTCAGAAGATCATGATCATTCTGATCGCGTTCCTGGTGATCCTGCTCTTCGTCGCCCGCTATAGGAAGCTCGCCCACTACCTGATCGCCCGTCTGCCGGTGCGGGAGCATCTGCGTGAACTGATCGTCCGCCACTGGGAGACGTTCAATTATGGCCTGACCAGTCTGCACACGGTCCGGACGACGCTGACCTTCTTTATCTGCACGGTCATGATCTGGTCGGGTGACGTGCTGGTCTCGCTGCTCGTCTCCGCCTCCCTCGACCTCTCCTTCAACCTGCCGACCGCCTACTTTCTCAACTCGATGCTCGGACTCTCGAGCGCCATTCCCGCGACACCGGGAAGCCTGGGTGTCTTTCAGTTCGTCGCCGTCTCGGTGCTGACACCTCTGGGATACAACACCAATCAGTCACTCGCCTTTATTCTGATTCTACAGGTGATTGGCTATCTCCACGTCACCGTCTTTGGGCTCCTCGGGATCTGGAAGACAGGCATTGGCCTCTCCCCGCGCCTCATCTCCGAGCTTGGCGACCAATAATTAGCTTTTTGATTGTTGTCCCGCTGGTTTAATATCGCCACGTCCGCGAGATCACGTGCGAAGCTGAATCGAATCCGACCCCGATTGGAGCCTGTCATGGATGGAAAGTTGCACCCTGCGCAAACTTTGACATCGCGCCTTCTGCCCCGCCCTGACGGGAGAAGGCCGATCATCAGGTTGCTCACCGTATCTTTCTGCCTTGTCTCGATGCTCGTCATCGTCAACCGGTCAAAGATCTTTCTGCCCGTCTGGATGACCACGGAGCTGGGAACGATCAGCGCGAACGGCGGCCCCGGCGGGTACAAGGCTGCCACGGGCAGGAATGAAGTGCGTGGCCATTACTATCTCAGCTCGCTGGCGCTGCTGGTCGAGAATGGCCGGCTGCGGCTCTGGCGCCCTTATTCATCCCCCCAGGCCCACGACAGTGAAAGCCACTGGCTCAACTCGACAGCGGCGCTGCTCGAAGATGGTCGGTTGCTGGCGGGCCCGGCCAATGCCCCTCTCGAAGATATCGTCAATTACGGCGCGGGAAGATACAAGATCGGGAAGGGGCAGGCCATCTTCTCGACCAGTGACAATTCCAGCCCTCTCAGCAACGGACGCCGCTACAGCACCGCCTCGCCGTGGATCGTTGGCACCGCCGTGGCGCTCCCGATCTACCTGGTGACCATTGCCCTGCTCCTCCTCCTGGGCGCCGCACACGCCCGCCAGTTGCTGACCTGGCTCGAGTTTCATCCGCTGGCGGTGAGCGTGATCATCTTTCTGGGCGTCTTCACCTTCACGCGGGGACCTTTCTATCTCGACTATCCGTTGATCGGCCTCGCGCCCGACACAAGCAGCTACCTCGAACCCATCAATCAATTTCGGCGGGGAGAGCTGCCGGCGGTCTCGATTCGCCCCCCGGGATACCCGCTCTTCATCTTCGTGACGACCCTCATCGACGACCGCTGGCTCACGGTGATTATTGGCCAGTCCCTGTTGAGCCTCGGCGCCGGTCTGTTGCTGATCGGGGCGATCCATCGGGGTTACCGGACCCTGACTATCCCGGCCGCAGTGGCGATCAGCGGATTCATCGGAAACTCGCGCTTCATCTACTATGAGACCTCAGCGCTCAGTGAAAGCATCTACACCTCATTTCTGATGCTCACTTTTGGCTGGCTGGTCGCCGGACTGCACTGCCGAAGACCGCTGCCGCTACTACTCGCCTCACTCTGTGGTGGCCTGGCCATTCTGATCAAACCGGCGGGGATCTATCTGCTGGTCGTCTTTATAATTGTCGCGGTCTTCCTGCTCATCAATCGATATTCGCGCCGCGCACTCCTGGCCACTCTCGCGCCGCTCTTGCTGCTCGTGGCCGGGCTCGCCGTCTACAACCGGTATACCATGGGCGAGCTGGTCGTGAGCGCCTTCGGAGAGTGTCAACTCGGCGCGGCGACTGCCCATTTCTGGCAACCCGATCCCGAGTTTCCTGCCCACGTCAACGACCAGATCCGGAATGAACTCCCGGCCTCCCTCGCCCGGTGCGGACTCGACGCGGCAGCGCTGGAGACGATCGTCACAACCTGGAATCCGCGACGGTTGAGCGAACTGTTTGAAAAATATTATGACCGGATCATCTACGTCGAGGGATGGACTTTCGGGAGTCGCTTTGGCACCGGATACGAAGAGTCACGTCCGCTGATCAAAAAGATCTCGCTGAAGTCGATTGCCAAACGACCCCGGCTCTATCTGAAGTTTGTCTGGTCGAGCTTTGCCACCTACTACCTGATTCTGCAGTGGAAACTCGACCTCTACCACTTTCTCAACGAACGGGCGGACGAGATCTTTCAAAAGACAGAGCGGAGTTACTTTGCCGAGGCGGCGAAGGAGTTCCGTTCGATCGACGAATCCGGGGCACCGCGTGGAGTCCTCATCGCTCCGCAGTCTGCCCGGACTTCTCTCAAAGCCACCCGCTGGCAAAGATTGCATCTGGCCTGGGAGGGGATCAGCAACGAGATCTTCAACAATGTGCTCTGGATCGTCGTCTCCCTGCCCATCTTCATGCTCGCCTTATGGCGATTGCTCCAATCGCGACTGCGGGACGTCCCGGCCTTCATCCTCGTCGTCGCGTTTCTCTCCATTCTCGGTTCTTCACTGGTCGTCTCACTGATCCAGTTGGGAATCGAAAGGTACTCTTATCCAAACCATTTTCTGATCTACCTGGCGCCGGCGCTGCTCCCCTCGATCTGGAGAGTGGCTGGAGAGTGGCTGGCGAGTGGCTGGCGAGTGGCCCGGCCCCGTTCGTCATCGTCCTGACTCCGCCCGCAAGTAGCCCGCGCGACTCTCCCCCACGCCGATCCTAAAGCTACCGGCCGAGGCGTGAGAGGAGCACGTCGTAGCTGAAGCGTAATTTGACCGTTCGCGGATGAACGGGACCGAGTGACTGGCGGCAGATGTCGAGGGCCTGGGCATAGAGTGGTTCGGCCTCATTGAGGTGCTCCTGAGCAACGCAGAGGTCGGCCAGACTGGCCAGGCTGAGCGCCGTCTCCGGATGGGTCGAGCCGAAATGTTGCTGCCGGATCTCGAGTGCGCGTTGATAGAAGAGGCGCGCGGCAAGGTAGCGGCCCTGGCTGAAGTAGAGCTGGGCGAGCGCCTCCACACTTCGCGCCGTCTCCGGATCATCGAGACCACACTCTCTCTCGCGAATGGTCAGGGCTCTTTCGCAGAGCTCTTCGGCCGGTTCGAACATCCACTGAGCCTGGTAGAGATGGGCGAGGTTCTCGAGCGCCGGGACCAGATCAGGGTGTTCGACTCCGCAGATCCGCTCGATCAGCTCGATGCGCCGCCGCGAGAGCGCTTCCGCTTCGTCAAATTTACCCTGGGTCTGATAGAGGCAGGTCAGGTTGACGAGTGAACTGTGCAGGGATGGATGGGTGGGTGGCAATTGGCCCTCACGAATCGTGAGCGCCCGTTCAAGCAGAATTTCGGCTTCGGCATACCGCCCCTGCGTCTCATAGATGAGGGCCAGGTTGTTGAGAATGGTGACGAGCAGGCGACTTTCGCCGCCGGGACGACGCTCCTCGATCGCGAGCGCCCTTTGGTAGAGGGGCTCGGCCGCCCCGACCTGGCCGCGGTGATCGAGGTAGAAGGCAACCGCTCCGAGAAGAAGCCCGGCCGCCGGGGTCGTGATCACATAGTAATCGATCAGGGAGTCGAGCTCGATGGCGTGCGGCAAGAGTTGATCGCAGGTCGACCAGGTCTCTGGCGATCCATCCGGAAAGATGTTCTCGATCGACTCGACGGCTCGTTCGAGCCAGTAACGCTTTTCATCCGTGGTCATCGCGGCGCGCAGCGCGAGCTGGACGAGCCGGTGGAGGGTGATCGTTCCATCGGCCGGCGACCAGTCGAGAAGCCCGAGCGCCGCGGCTTGCGCGAGTCCGGCCTGACGCTCAGCGGCCGAGAGATCGACATCTTCAAAGACGGTGACCGGAATCTCTTCGTGGTAAAGGAAGGCGGCGAGACGGAGGAGATCGACCGCCCCGGGCAAAGTCGTCTCGAGACTGGTCAGTGCGGCGTTGAAGCTCAGCCAGACAGGTCCGGGAATGCCCGCCGGAGCAAGCGGAGGGTCAGGAAGGATCGGCAGAAGCAATCTCTTCTCGGTCGAGATCAAGGCCCCGGCCTGGGTCAGCGCCAGGGGGACCCCGCCAAACGGCGCGGCGACCACGGCCGCTCCCGGTGTCGACATTCCCCCGACCCGTTCGAGCAGCTCGATCGCCTGCGACTCATCGAGCGGCCCAATCGGATGGTTCACGGCAAAGTCGACCTGCGCCTGGCCACGCGTCGTGAGTAGCACGTGGCCCTTGTCACTGAAGGTGGCATAGGCGCGAGTGATCGCCGGATCTTCTGCATCGTCAAGAATGAGGAGCCAGCCGGGATGGCTGGCCAGCCAGGTCAGGACCGATCCCACCGCAAGGCTCATGTGGGGTGAACCATATTCGGGCAGGTCGAGTTGGCCGGAGATGGCCGCAAAATCGGTCACCAGGGTCTCGGGTATGCCGGCCCGGGCCCAGAGAACAACCCGGTATTCACCGGCATAGCGGCGGGCGTACTCGATCGCCACCGCCGTCTTGCCTGAACCGGCCTCTCCACTGATGGCCTGAATAGTCTCTCCACGCAGAAATGCTCTCCGCAGCCTCGTCAGCAGATCGTCACGCCCAACCAACACCCCGCCCCGATCAAGGAAGCTTCGGCGGGGGAGATGGGTGACCCTCTCACTGGCACGATCCTCTGCGCAAAGATCTCCACGCGTATTGCCAGAGCTTAGAATGGGGCACATGATCTCGCTCTCTCAATCGCGGTCAATCTTCAAATATGTTCCTGGTTTGGAACCAGCCGGACCATTATGTCCCAGTCTTCCGGTTTCACAAAACATCCCGGGCAAGATATGCCGGCGGATCGTTTCAGATTTTGAGCGTCACCTGTCGCCGACTGGACGAGCGCCGCGATGGCCATTATCCTGTCGGTGGATCGCCGTCACAGATTTCCAACACTCTATTTCAGAATCTTAAGTTCCAGCAGGCTGGAGGGAAGAATGATTACAACGATAAGAACCTGTCTGTTCGTCCTGCTCACCGGCTTCACCCTCATCAATCCGGTCGCCGCGCAGAACCGACCTGAACGGCTCGAATGGTTCCGTGACCTTGGCTTTGGAATGTTCATCCACTGGAATGTCGACGGACCGCTGGGTGGGGTAATCAGCCATTCGCTGGTCGGAGCATCTGTCGATTACCGGGAACGCTACTTCAAAGAGCTGCCCGGCCTCTTCAATCCCCGCAAGTATGATCCGGAGTTCTGGGCGGAGCAGGCACAGCTGGCCGGGATGCGTTATGTCGTCTTTACGGCCAAGCATCACGCGGGATTCTGCATGTGGGACACGGCGACGACCACCTTCGATATTGAGCACACCGCGTATCGCAAAGACCTGCTGCGACCACTGATCGAAGCATTCCGGCGGCGCGGCCTGGCGATTGGACTCTACTTCTCACCTGACGACTTCCTCTGGCTTCACCAGAACAACCGTCCGATCGCCCGCGCCCCCCACCCCGGCGTCACGCCTCGCGAGAACCCAGGACTGATGGCCTACGACAAAGCACAGATCCGCGAGCTGCTGACCAGTTATGGCAAGATCGATCTCTTCTTTATCGATGGTCCGGCGGAGGGGCTCCGCGAGCTCTGCTGGGAGATCGACCCGGAGATCGTCGTCACCCGCGGGGCCATCGAGACCCCCGAACAGTTCATCCCCGGGCTGCCCCTGACCGGCGCCTGGGAGGCCAATCTGACCATGGGGACGGAATGGCCTTATAAACCGACCAACGAAACCTACAAGAGCGGCCAACAGCTGATCCGGACCCTCATCGAAACCCGGGCGAAGGGCGGCAACCTGTTGCTCAACGTCGGTCCCAAACCGGACGGTGAACTACCGATCGAGCAGGAGGACCGGCTGCGCGAGATCGCCCTCTGGATGTTTGTTAATCGCGAAGCCATCGTTGGCGCCCGGCCCTGGGTCGTCACCAATGAGGGCGACACCTGGTTCACCAGATCAGGCGACACCGTCTATGCCATTGTTGGTGACACGTGGAAATACGGAGAGCCGAAGAACCTGACCTTCAAGTCGATCGCGGCTACCCCACAGACCACCATCAGTGTCCTTGGTCAGACTGGTGAGATTCTCGAATACCGGCCGCAGATCAGACCGGAAGCCAAATGGGAGCAGACCCCGGACGGGTTGAAGGTTACGGCGTGGAAGGCGCAACGTCTCTATACCAATAACCAGTGGCCCAACCCGGTCGTCATCCGGCTTACCAAGGTCACGGCCGGCATCACCCCGCCAGAGGTGAGAACGATCAGCGCACGCTGGAATGGAGCCCAGCGCAAAGTGCTCGTCGAAGCGGAAGTGCTCGACCTCGGCAAGGTTGCCACGGTCGAAGTGGCGGTGCAGTACCGCATCCGTCCGGAAGCGACCGAGTTCACCTCCCGCCCATGGCAGACCTCTCCTTTCAGCATCCGGCAGTCGACCGGACGCTTCGCGGTCGAACTGACCGGTATCGAGTCCGGCGAGCGACTCGAATTTCGGGCGATCGTCAGACATCCATTGGTGACGGTGACCGGAAGCGAGGTCATGGCGACAGCCAGCAATTAAGACCAGCTGTTAGGACCAGCTGGCGGAACGATTCTGGCGGGCGTCGTCGTAGGCGGTCCAGGCCGCAATGAGGTGGCAGATCCACCCGAGCAGGCCGCCTGAACCGATCCAGAATCCGGGGGTAATGATCAGCCAGAAGAGACCACGGATGACTCTTCCATTGTATATCTGGCCAATCCCCGGGACGATCAGGCTCAGCAGTCCGGCAGTGACGGGGTTTTTCATCGGAGATTCTCCTTTCAGTCGTCGCGTAAAGTGCGAGCAGCCTGACATCTGTCAGGTCGCTGGAGAATACGCTGGGAGAGGAGACAAGGTTTGATCTATTTGCGGCAAGGTCAGCCGCGGGTAAACTGGAATTATGACGACCTTGAACGCGCAGCAGCGAGCCTGGCTGGATATCCAGAGATCATCGATCGAGCGTGAACTCAGGTCGCACGAGGCGAGCGACCTGCCGGTCATCTTTGCCGGAGTCGCCGTGCTGCGTCGCGAACTGGGTCGACAGATCGATCTGACGACCGCTGATGGGGTAGCGCTTTTCGAAGAACTCCACCAGCTCATCGATCAGCTGATGCTTGAGCGGCTCGAGAAAAGGTTCGGACAAATGGCGGAGGAGGCGCGGCGGGATCCGCTGACCGGCATTGGCCACCGTGGGGCCTTCGAACAACGTCTGCTGGCCGAGATCGAAAGATCACGCCGTTACCAGCGTAGACTGGCCCTCATCCTCTTCGATCTCGACCGCTTCAAGCAGGTCAATGACCGTTTTGGCCATCCAACCGGAGATCAGTTGCTGCACGATTTTGCACGGGCGCTCCAGCAGTCTCTCCGCCAGAGCGATGAACCTTTTCGGATTGGCGGCGATGAATTCGCGGCGGTCCTGCCCGAGACCTCACTCGAGACTGGCGAAACGATCATCCGTCGAATCGAGGGGAGCGCCCACCTCGCCAGGTGGGCCACTTGGAAGGGGCTCTTTGGAGTAAGCTGGGGGGTGTCCAACTGGCCGGCCGATCTGCTGCGCAGCAGTAATTTGGCAGGCGGCGATTCGAGCCATATCGCGGCGGGAACCGCCGCGGAGGCGGATATTCTGATCAGGATCGCCGACCAACGGCTCTACGAGAGGAAGCGGCGCGCTCACCAGACTAGACCGAGATGACTTCGATCTCTGGATCGACCTCTTCGCGCAGCATATTCTCGATCGCGTAGAGGGTTCCGCTGACTGAACTCGGGCAGCTGCCGCAGGCCCCCTGGTAGTGGATCATCAAGCGGTGATCGTGATAGCCGACAATCTCCAGTCCGCCACCATCACCAGCGAGACCCGGACGAACCTTCTCGTCGAGAACCTGGTTGATGCGGTCGAGAACCGGATCAGCCCCGGGGACATAACCCGGGCCCCCGGTGAGGCCGTTCGGGCCATCGGCGCCAGCGGCTCCCGGACGCGGGGCCTCGCTGACTGCCGGCGCCGAACGAATCGGCTCTGCCAGTCGTTTCAGCAGATCTTCCCAACTGACATCGTCCTCTTTATTGACCGTAATGAACCGGTCCATATAAAAGACCGAGACGACGTCCCCGACGTTGAAGAGAGAATGTGCCAAAGGATCAGCCTGGGCGGACTCGGCTGACTGAAAAGAGCGCGACGAACCTGTCGTCACCGGCTCCTTCAAAATAAATTTGATGGCGTTCGGATTTGGGGTGTATTCAATATCAGCTATCTTTGGCATCTGGGCGTACTCCTATCAAGAATGGCGCACCTTACCAGTCAATTGTTGTGGCTCCGTGTTGATCGCTTTGCATTTTTATCACAGCGCTACGACTTTGTGACAAATTGCGGGCGCCGCCGGCCGCGATCGTCCATCAGTACTCCCAGAGGCGGCCAATATCACGCTGCGGTGTGGCATCGCGTCACCGATGTGGTATTCTCTGAGGCTGACTGGTCTACAGAAAGTGAGGGTTTATGCGAGTTCTCATAGGCTATGATGGGTCTGATTGTTCCGAGGAGTCGTTCCATGATCTCCAATTGGCCGGCCTGCCGGACGATGTCGAAGTTCTCGTCCTCACCGTGGCCAATGTCTGGCTACCGCCAAACCTGGCGGAGGGCGTCGTTCCGGCGGTAAAGATTACGCCGGTGGCCGTCGAGCGTGCCCGCGCTGAGGCATCGAAAAGAGTCGAGGAGGCAACAGCGACGGCCACGCGTGGGGCGAGCCGGGTACGAAGCCTCTTCCCGACTTGGCAGGTTTCATCGGAAGCGGTAGCCGACTCTCCAGGCTGGGCCATCATCAAGCGGGCCGCCGAGTGGAAAGCTGACCTGGTGGTGGTCGGAGCAACCGGACACGCCGGACTGAACCGGATCCAGCAGCTGACGCTTGGCAGCACCTCCCAGAAGATCGTCATCGAATCCCCCTGTTCGGTTCGCGTCGCCCGGCGACGGGAACGAGAAGCGGCGCAGCCAATCCGGCTGGTGATCGGACTGGACGGCTCAGCCGACTCCGATCAGGCTATCCGCTCGGTTGCGGAGCGCCACTGGCCAGCTGGAACCGAGGTCCTGCTGCTGACCGCGATCGACGACAAGGTTGTCACGACCATCTTTGAACCACCGGCCCACCTGCAGACGTGGATCGACGAGAACGACGAAGAACCGCTGAGCTGGGTTGGACGGATGATCGCCGACTACCGAGGCCGTCTCGAGAGCGCCGGGCTGAAGGTCCACTCGCTGGTCAATCACGGTGATCCGAAGAGCCTGTTGCTGGATGAGGCCAGTTCGTGGAAGGCCGATTGCATCGTGCTTGGCGCGCGGGGACACAACCTGATTGAGCGGGTCCTGATTGGCAGCGTCTCCACTTCCATCACCTCGCGGGCAGAATGCTCAGTCGAAGTCGTCAGATGAGGAGATCGGATCCGGTTTTGAACCAAGCCTCCGGCTGGCGTGAGGGAGAATAGCGAACTATGCAGACATACATGTGGGTTATTTTCGCGGTGATCGTGCTCGGGCTGCTGGCGCTCGACCTCGGCGTCTTTCATCGCAAATCGCACACGGTCAAGATGCGCGAAGCGCTGATCTGGAGTGCCGTCTGGATCAGTCTGGCCCTGATCTTCAACGCCTTTGTCTACTATACCCGTGGTCCGGTTCCAGCCATGGAGTTCCTGACCGGTTATCTGGTCGAAGAGGCGCTCAGTGTCGACAATCTCTTCGTCTTTCTGATGATCTTCTCGTTCTTCCGGGTCCCGGCAGAGTACCAGCACAAGGTGCTCTTCTGGGGGATCATGGGAGCGCTCCTGATGCGCGCGGCCTTCATCCTCGCCGGCATTGCGCTGATCCAGAAATTTCACTGGATCATCTATATCTTTGGAGTCTTCCTGATCATTACCGGTATCAGGATGGTCACCAGCAACGATGATGAGATCCATCCGGACAAGAATCCAGTCTTGCGCCTCTTCCGACGATTCATGCCGGTGACCGACTACTATGACCGCGACAATTTCTTTGTCAGAAAAGACAATCGCTGGTACGCGACACCGCTCTTCATCGTCCTCCTGATGGTTGAGACGACCGACGTCATCTTTGCGGTCGACTCCATCCCGGCCATCCTTGGCATTACGACCGACCCGTTCATCGTCTACACTTCAAACGTCTTTGCCATCCTCGGTCTGCGCTCGATCTACTTCGCCCTCGCCGGACTGATGCAGATCTTTCATTATCTCAAGTATGGCCTCTGCGCCATTCTCGTCTTCGTCGGCGCGAAGATGTTGCTGGCGGACATCTACAAGATTCCCGTCGTCGTCGCCCTGGGGACGATCATTGGGGTGCTCCTGATCGCGATTCTCGCCTCGGTCATCTGGCCGGCGAAAGAAGAGGCGAAGGAAGAGGGCGACGAAAAGAGAGCGACGGCTGAACCAGAATAGCTGGTCAGCCGTCTCGTGGCTCTCGCGGCCCGTCCGCGGCGCCGGAGGTTGACTCAGGCGCTGGGGTCAGGGTGGGCAATAAGGTGGGCACACCGTTCGCTACGCCCGGGAGTCGATATCGAGCACATCGTAACGGGTAACGATACCGATGATCCGGCCATACTCCTCGACGAGGATCGCCGGAGACTCCTTCAGGAACTGTTTGGCGCGGGCAATCTCCACAGACTCATTGATGACCGGGAAGGGGTCCTCCATGATCCGGGTCACTGGCTCCTCAAGAATTGCCCGATCATCAAGAATCTGGGCCATGACCCGATGCTCCCTGATGCTTCCAACTGCCTTTCCCTCTTCAAGCACCGGCAGCTGCGAGATTCCATTGACCTCCATGACCTCGAGCATCTCACTGATCTTCGTCTCCGGGGAGACCGCGATCAGGGCCATCTTGCCTGATCTCAGCTTCAGATCGTTGAGCAGACCGATCGTCATCCGCTCCTCACCAAGCAGCCGCTTCTCCTTCATCCACTCATCCGAGAGAAACTTCGAGAGATAGCGCTCACCAGTGTCACAGATGATAAAGACGATCACCGCCTCCTCGTCGAGCCGTTCAGCGAGCTTGAGGGCGGCCCAGGCATTCGTCCCGCTGCTCCCCCCGCAGAAGATCCCTTCCTCTCGTCCGAGCCGTCGCGCCGTATTGAATGAGTCGCGATCGGTGACGTTGATGATCTCATCGACATACTTGAGATGGACATTGTCCGGGATCATATCCTGACCGACTCCCTCGACAAGATAGGGGGTTGACCCGAGCAGTGTACCAGTCTCTTTGAAGGTCTTGAAGACGGAACCGTAGGGATCCGCTCCTACGATCTGCACCTGCGGATTCTTCTCTTTGAGGTAGCGACCGGTGCCGCTGATCGTCCCTCCCGTTCCCATCCCGGCGACAAAATGGGTTACCCGGCCGTCCGTCGCCTCCCAGACCTCCGGGCCCGTCGTCCGGTAGTGGGCCTCCGGATTGGCCGGATTACCATACTGATTGGTCAGAATGGCGTTTGGGGTCTCGGCCGCGATCCGCCGGGCCAGATTGAGGTAGTGGTCGGGTGAATCACTCTTCGTCGCGGCAGGCACGACAATCACGTCAGCCCCGAGGGCCTTCAGGTAATGCACCTTCTCCTGACTGCACTTATCAGTCATGACAAAGACTGAACGATAACCACGAATGGCGCCCGCGAGGGCCAGTCCGATCCCGGTATTGCCACTCGTCGCCTCGACGACCGTGCCGCCCGGCTTCAAATCTCCCAGCCTTTCCGCCCGCTCGATCATGGCAATGCCAATCCGGTCCTTGACACTGCCGCCCGGGTTGTAAGACTCCATCTTGGCAAGAATCAGCGGCTTGAGGCCCCGTGAAACATGGTTGAGCCTGACCAGTGGGGTTCCACCAACCAGCTCCAGAACATTGTTGTAGTACTTCATAG
>JBEAVZ010000076.1:0-3317 GCA_041160645.1 Acidobacteriota bacterium | reverse complement strand
CTCTTTGACAATTGCCTGCACCGATTCAGAGAAGTATGCTCGCCGCTGATCAAGTTCATTGAGAGAACGCAGGCGGTGCTCCGTCGCGGTCAGATCACGTTGCGACGTGTTGAGCTGGCTCTGCAGTTGTTCGCGCGTCTGGCGTTGGACGGCAAGCGTCGCGACGGTCTCTTCCAGACGTCGACCAGTCTCATCGTGGCGCAGCTCATACTCCGCCACCTGCAGCGTCAGTGTTTCATGCTTCTCGACGGCCTGGCGCGACTGTTCGTGGGCCCGTTCCTTTTCGACCGTCAGGCCACGAAGCCTCGCCTGACTGCGATCGACGGATTCAGTGAACTGACGGTGGAGCTGGCGCCAGCGCTCGAGTTGGGTCACGCTCTCGTAGGCCAGTTTCCGCCGCTCCTCGAGTCGAGCCTCGGCGGCCTGGTCGTTCTGACTGAGGGCGCGGTGCTCTTCCTCGGCCTCGCTGAGAGTGCGGCTTTCGCGGTTGATCTCCTCCTCGACGGCCTGGAGCTCGACCCGCAATCGGCCAATCTCCTGCTCGAGAAAGCTATGCCGCTCATTGATGGAGTTCTGTTCCTGATCGGTCTGGGCCCGGCGGGCGGTGAAGGTCTGAATCTGTTCCTGAAGAAAGGTCAGCTGCTGGCGCAGTCTTTCGGCCTCGACATCGATGCCAGACGCAACCTGGCGGGTCTCATTGAGCAGAGTCTCCGCAGTTCGCGACAACTGCGCGACAGTGATCTGCTCCTCCTCCAGCCTCATCCGTTCAAGATTGGCCGCCTCTTCCTGGCCGGCAATCTCAGTAAGACGATCTTCGCGCTCGGTAACGGCCAGCTTTGTGCCGCGGTAATCGACGACAAAGATGGCCCGCATCAGATCACGCATCTCCTGCTGCAGCTTGCGGAAACGACGGGCCTTGCCAGCCTGGCGGCGCAGACTGTTCTGCTGACGTTCAATCTCGATCAGAATGTCGTTGATTCGCGAGAGATTCTGCTTTGAGGCATCCAGCTTCATCTCCGCGGCATGCTGGCGCATCTTGAACTTGGAGACACCGGCGGCCTCCTCGATCAACGCCCGCCGGTCGAGGGGTTTGGCCGACAATACCTGGCCAATTCGCCCCTGCTCGATGATTGCGTAATGCGCCCCGCCTAGTCCGGTTCCGGCAAAGAGATCCTGAATATCACGCAGCCGGCACTGGCGGCCGTTCATCTCGTACTCACTCTCGCCCGAACGGTAGAGTCGACGCCCGACAGTCACCCGCTCACCTTCGGTAAAGACCCGGGGCAGGGAGGTGGGAGTGGTCTTCTTCTTCTTTTTCGATTCGGGCTGGGCAGCGCCGTTCGACTCGGTCGGCTGGAGCGGAGAGTTTTCCGAACCGGGCTCCTCTGGCTGAACAGAGACGCCATCCGCGACGCCCGATTCGGTGGATTCTGGTGCGGAATCTTCAGCGGTTGCAGGTGCCACTGTTATCGGCGGATTTTCTGCCTTGGCGCTCTCGGCGAGCGAGGGATCGGTGATCGGCGCGTCGCCGCGAATCTCGAACGATTCACGCACCACCATGGTCAGCATGACCTCGGCCATCCCGGAGGGCTGACGATTCTTGCTCCCCTGGAAGATGACATCTTCCATCTTTCCACCGCGAAGAGCCTTGGCGCGCTGTTCACCAATCACCCAACTCAGGGCGTCGGCGACATTGCTTTTGCCGCAACCGTTTGGCCCGACGACGGCAGTGATACCCTCCTCATCGAAGAGGAGTTCCGTGGGGTCACAAAACGACTTAAAACCTTGAATAAAAAGCTTTTCGATTCTGAGCATGCTTGTCTGACATAGACCACAATTTATTGCGTATAGTATGAATGAGCGCGCACTATAATGTAGCGCCGGGGTGAGTGTCAAGAACACTCTCCGCGCCGGTGGGACAGATGGGAGAAGTCAGACAAGCGGGACAGGCGTGACTATTGGTGTGTGTTCGCAAAAGCTCTGGGGCTTTTAACCGGCAGGCGACTCCCAGCTTGACAGTGTGACAGGGAAGTGAGATTGTTATTGACTTTGAATGACTAATCTTTTGAGACTCTATTCACCAACTGTGAGACTCTATTCACCAACTGGAGGATATAAGTGAGACAAACCGGGAAATTCTTGTTCACCTCGGAATCGGTCACGGAGGGGCATCCCGATAAGATTTGTGACAACATTTCCGACGCGATTCTTGACGAGGTATTGCGCCAGGACCCGACGGGTCGAGTAGCCTGCGAAACGATGATCATGACAGGTTTGATTATCGTTGGTGGCGAGATCACCACCACGGCCCAGGTCGACTACGCGCGGGTTGCCCGTGATACGGTCAAAGAGATCGGTTACACGCGGGCCAAATTTGGCTTCGATTCCGAGACATGCGGAGTGATCTCGGCTGTCAATACGCAATCGCCGGATATCGCGATGGGCGTCGATACGGGAGGAGCTGGCGACCAGGGATTGATGTTTGGTTACGCCTGCGACGAGACGACAGAATTGATGCCCTTGCCGATTCAGCTCTCCCACCAGTTGGTGCGCCGGTTGACCGACGTTCGTCGGGATGGAACCCTCGACTACCTCCGACCAGACGGAAAGTCTCAGGTGACTGTCGAGTACGAGGGAGCGACTCCAGTCAGGGTCGATGCCGTTGTCATCTCAACGCAGCACGGTCCTGAGGCCTCCTCAGAGCAGATCCGGGAAGATATCATCGACCGGGTCATCAAGCCGACCGTTCCGGCCCACCTTCTTGACGCCCAGACCAAGTACTATGTCAATCCGACCGGTCGATTCGTCGTCGGCGGCCCGCAGGGTGACACCGGACTGACCGGGCGCAAGATCATTGTTGACACCTATGGCGGAGCAGCGCCCCACGGCGGTGGAGCCTTCTCGGGCAAGGATCCGACAAAGGTTGACCGTTCCGCCTGCTACATGGCCCGCTACATCGCCAAGAACGTTGTCGCCGCCGGTCTCGCGCGCCGCTGCCAGGTTCAGCTCGCGTACGCCATTGGCGTCGCCGAGCCCGTCTCCGTCTATGTTGACTGCTTTGGCACCGCGACGATCGACGAGGAGCGGATCTCGCAGATCATTCGCGCCAATTTCAATTTGACTCCAAAGGGAATCATCGAGACGCTCGACCTCCGTCGTCCGATCTATCGGCAGACGGCGGCGTATGGCCACTTTGGTCGCCACGAATCGTCCTTCAGCTGGGAGCAGACTAACAAGGCTGACCGCCTCCGTGCCGATGCCGGTCTCTAATCGACTCAATGGAAGGAGTTTTCGTGAGCAATATCAAGTGTGACATT
>JBEAVZ010000061.1:0-4852 GCA_041160645.1 Acidobacteriota bacterium | reverse complement strand
GCCGGAATGCTTCAGGCATAACAGTTGCTTTCAAGTATGGCGTGATCAGTTGACACCCAATTGACATCAGTTCGTCAGCGGGGTCAGGTCGAAAACGAGGGTCCGGCGACCTGCTTGCCCGGAACGATTGCTGAGAGGAGACGTGATGAACATTCCGCTTCAAATCACATTTCGCAATATGAATCACTCGGAGGCCGTCGACGCCTATATCCGCGAAGAGGTCGCCAAATTGGAAGAGTTCTTCGATCAGATCATCGGTTGTCATGTGGTCGTCGAAATTCCGCATCAGCATCACGATCGCGGAAATCCTTTCCACATCCGCATCAACCTCGAGGTTCCGGGAAGCGACCTCGTCGTCAACCACCAGCCCAACCTGCACGGTCACGGTGTGGATGTCGGTGAGGAGAGACATTTCAAGGAGTTGGAGCTGGAGGGGCGGCAGAAGGACGCCTACGTCGCCATGAGTGATGCCTTCAAGACGGCGCGCCGGCAGCTTCAGGACTATGTCCGGCGCCACCGCGACGAGATCAAGGTCCATCAGGAGACACCGGAAGCGCGCGTCTTGCGACTCTTTAACAAGGAGGGGTACGGATTTCTTCAGACATTGGATGGACGTGAGATATACTTTCATCGCCATAGTGTGCTGAATGATGGATTCGATCAGCTCGATATCGGCACGATGGTTCTCTACGCCGAAGAGCATGGAGAGATGGGTCCGCAGGCGAGCACGGTGAAGCTGGCGGGCCACTGAAACCCGCGTCCACTGCGGCAATTTCATAATTTGAGCCAATCTGGTGAGAGGAGGGTTCGCCCACTGACGAGCCTTCCTCTCTTGCACATGGAGCGCGATGCAAAAAGAGGCCGAGCCGCAGACGGAGAGAGGAGCGCCGGAGGAGCCAGTCTTCCGCGCCCGGGGTCTCTCGCGCATCTACCGGATGGGCGAGGTCGAGGTGGTCGCGCTGCGCAGAGTCGATCTCGACCTCTATCGTGGTGAGTTTGTGGTGATCCTCGGTCCGTCGGGCGGGGGCAAGTCGACCCTTCTCAATATCCTCGGGGGACTGGATGCGCCGACCAGCGGAGAGGTGATCTTTCGCGACCACCGGCTGACCGGAGCGAGCGAAACGGAGCTGACGCGGTTCCGGCGTGAGCACGTCGGATTCGTCTTCCAGTTCTACAATCTGATTCCGAGCCTGACCGCCCTCGAGAATGTCTCGCTGGTGACCGAGATCTGCGACCATCCGCTCGACGCGGTCGAGGCCCTGCGGATGGTTGGGCTGGGAGACCGGATGAACCACTTTCCGGCGCAGCTCTCTGGAGGCGAGCAGCAGCGGGTGGCGATTGCGCGGGCGATCGTCAAGCGACCGGATGTGCTGCTCTGTGATGAACCGACCGGGGCGCTCGACTACTCAACCGGCAAGCTGGTGCTCGAGGTGCTTGAGCGGGTCAACCGTGAGCTCGGCGCGACAACGGTCATCATCACCCACAACGCCTCGATTGCCGCCATGGCCGACCGGGTAGTGCGCATCAGCAGCGGGGAGATCGTCGAAATCAGCCGCAACTCGCGGAAGCTCCGGCCATCCGAGCTGGAATGGTAGGTGTGATGAGTGGCCTCGACCGCAAGCTCTGGCGCGACCTCCTCCACCTGCGCGGACAGGTGATCGCCATCATGATCATGGTCGCCTGCGGGGCAATGTCCTTCGTCGCCATGCGCACGACCTGGCTGGCGCTGCTCGAATCCCAGCGGGAATATTATGTCGAATATCGTTTTGGTGAGGTCTTCGCCCAATTGAAGCGAGCCCCCACTGCCCTGCGCGGGCGGATCGGCGCGATCCCCGGAGTTGCGCAGGTCCAGACGCGGATCATCGCCGAGGTGACGATCGACGTGCCGGGACTGGACGAACCGGCGACAGGCCGCTTGCTCTCGTGCGGACCCGCCGCGGGAGATGAACTGAATGAGATTCACCTCATCTCCGGAGAGCGACCAGGCATCGAAGGTCGGGACGAGGTGGTCATCAGCGAGGCGTTTGCCCGCGCCAACCGGCTTGGTCCAGGTGACCGGATCAGTGCGGTGATCAATGGCAAGTGGCGCAACCTGCGGATCGTCGGGACAGCCCTCTCGCCGGAATACATCTATGAGATTCGTCCGGGAGACCTCTTCCCTGACCCGCGCCGGTTTGGGGTACTCTGGATGAGACACGAAGTCCTCGCGCCAATATTTGACATGGCCGGGGCATTCAACGACGTCAGCCTGACGCTCGCCCCGGGAGCCAGCGAGGAGCGCGTGATCGAGCGAGTCGACCAGCTGCTGGCCGGGTATGGTGGATTTGGCGCCGCTGGTCGAGCGGAGCAGTCGTCACACCGCTTCATCAGCAACGAGCTCGACGAATTGCGGGTCTTCTGCACCTGGATTCCGGGCATCTTTCTGGCCGTCACCGCATTTCTTCTCCACATGGTGCTCTCGCGACTGGTCTTCACCCAACGTGACCAGATCGGGGTTCTGAAGGCCTTTGGATTTGGCAATCGGGCGATTGGCGGCCACTTCCTGAAACTCTCTCTGGTTGCGGTGCTCGGCGGGATCATCCCGGGTCTGGGGCTTGGCTATCTGTGGGGCCGGTCACTGGCCGGACTCTACGCCGAGTTCTTCCACTTTCCGGCGCTCCACTACCGCTTCGATCTGGTGGTCTTAAGCTGGGCGGTCGCGATCAGCCTTCTGGCGGCAGTCCTGGGGGCGTTCGGAGCGCTGCAGCGGGTCGTCTCGATCCCTCCGGCGGAGGCGATGCGGCCGGAGCCGCCGGCCCGGTTCCGCTCGGGGCTGCTCGAGCGGCTCGGCCTGCAGCGACTGCTGCCGCTCCCGGTGCGGATTGTCCTGCGCAACCTCGAGCGGACCCCCATCAAGTCGGCCCTGACCATGCTCGGGATTTCGCTCGCCGTGGCGGTGCTCTTCATCGGGTTCTACTTTTTTGACGCGATTGAACACCTGGTGCGCATCGAATTCCGCCAGGTCATGCGGGAAGACATCACGCTCTTCTTCCGTGAACCGCTGCAACCCGGGGTGCGCGACGAGCTGCGCCGCCTGCCGGGTGTGCTGCGCGTCGAGCCCTTTCGCGCGCTTCCGGCCCGCCTCCGCGCCGGGCAGCATACGAAGCGCCTCGCCATTCTCGGAATGGAGGCGGATGGTCAGTTGCGCCGGCTGATCGACGTCGATGAGCGGATCCATCAACTGCCCCCCACGGGGTTGATCCTGACGACGAAACTGGCCGAACTCCTGGAAGTGGAGCGCGGGGAGGTCATCACAATCGAACCTCTCGAAGGTGACCGACGATCACGCCAGGCCGTGGTGGTCGGGCTGGTCGACGATATAATGGGACTCAACGCCTACATGGAGAATCGATCCCTCGCCCGCCTCATGGGCGATGACGGCGCGGTCTCCGGAACCCACCTCCAGATCGACGCGCTTGAAGAGACCCGGCTCTACCGGCAGTTCAAGCAGACCCCGGCCATCAAGGGAATTCTGATCCCGGAAGCGATGCTCGACAACTTCAATCAGACTATAGCGCGGACGATCGGGTCTTCGACGACGATCACCATCCTTCTCGCCTGTATCCTCGCCTTCGGTCTGGTCTACAATGCCGCGCGGATCGCCCTCTCGGAGCGGGGGCGTGAACTGGCCTCGCTGCGCGTTCTCGGGTTTACGGAGGGCGAGATTGCGGTCATGCTGCTTGGTGAACAGGCCATCCTGACCGCCGGAGCGATTCCGCTCGGGTACCTGATCGGTTATGGATTGTGCGGCCTGGTCATCAGCGCCATCGACACTGAACTGATCAGGCTCCCGTTGGTTCTGACGGCCAGGACATTTCTCTACTCGGGCGGGATCGTGCTGCTGGCCGCGCTCTTCTCGGCCCTGCTGATCAGGCGCCGGCTGCGGAGATTGAACTTGATCGAAGTCCTGAAGACGAGGGAGTAGAAGACGATGAGGATTAAATGGCGCTGGTGGGGCTGGGGAATCGGGGTGGCGATGGTGATCTCAATAGTCATCCTCGCGCTCCGTCCCCGTCCGGTCTCGGTCGAGATCGCTCCGGTGGAGCGCGGCGGACTGCAGAGTACGATCTCCGCCGAGGGACGAACACGCCTGCACGATCGGTTTATCGTCGCCGCACCGGTGACCGGCCGGCTCTCGCGGATCGAACTGCACCGCGGTGACCAGGTCCGCGAAGGAAGTGTGATCGGCTGGATCGAACCACCACCGCTCAACCCGCTCGATCCGCGCCAACAGGGCGTGGCCACCGCCCGGGTTGCCGCCGCAGCGGCTGCAATCCGCGAAACGACGGCCCTCGCGGATCGGGAGCGGACGAACCTCGAGCAGCTCCGGCGCGAGCGGCTGAGGGTGGAACGGCTGGTCGAATCGGGCGATCTCCCCCGGCAGGATTTCGAGCGCATCAGCAGTAGCGTCGCCAGCGCCGAGCAGCAGCTGGCAGCCGCCCTCTCCCGGGTCAGCGGCGCGAAGGCCGAGGTTGAGGCCGCCCAGGCGGCGCTCCTCTCACTCCCGCGGCCGGACAAAGGCGGACCTTCGAGCCAACAGGACGAACGGGTCCCGGTTCGCTCACCGGTCAGCGGGCGGGTTCTCCGGCTTTTTGAGGAGAGTGAGCGCGTCGTGACCGCCGGCACCCCGCTCATCGAGATCAGCAATCCCGCGACCCTCGAGCTGGTGATCGAAGTCCTCTCGAGCGACGCCGTCCGCCTTCGCCCCGGGACCGCGGTGATTGTCGACCGCTGGGGAGGTGACCGGACTCTGCGCGCCGCAGTCCGGCTGATCGAGCCCGCCGCCTTCACCAGGGTCTCCGCCCTCGGGATC
>JBEAVZ010000053.1:0-5599 GCA_041160645.1 Acidobacteriota bacterium | reverse complement strand
TGCTGACGCAGATGGATCTGATGGGGCTCAATCCGGAGTTCGATGACGCGGTCTGTATCGGCGGCTGGAATCTCGATGAGCATCCGCCGACCGGCTTTGAGGACCCGGAACTGCCGCCATTTGTCTCGATCAAGCTAAAGGATGTCTACAATATTCCGCTGCGGAGCCTCTACAGCCGGAATGTGCGGAATCTCTTTATGGCCGGGCGCAATATCAGCGCGACGCACACGGCCTTCTCTTCGACGCGGGTCATGGGGACGTGCGCGGTCGAGGGGCAGGCGATCGGGACGGCCGCGGCGCTCTGCGTGCGCGACCGGCTGCTGCCGCGCGGACTCTATGAAGACAAGCGGCGGCTCAAAGAGCTGCAGCAGACGCTGCTGCGTGACGACCAGTCGATCAAGGGGCTGAAGAACGAGGATCCGCAGGATCTGGCGCGGACGGCGACGCTCACCGCGTCGGGGGCGGAGGCAAATTGTGAAGCAGCTCAGGCGATCAATGGCTGGACGCGGTCGCTGCCTGAGTATCCCAATCAATGGGCCGCGCCGCTCGAAGCGGGTGGAGCCTGGCTCGAGCTGGCCTGGCCAAAGCCGCAGTCGATCGGCCAGATCCAGCTGACCTTCGATTCCGGCTTCATCCGAGAGCTGACGCTCTCTTCGTCGGAGAACGCCAACAAGGGGATCATCCGCGCTCCGCAGCCGGAGACGGTGCGGAAGTACACGATCCTCGCGCAGGGCGATGACGGAAAGGAATGGGTGCCGCTCGCCACGGTCGAGGGCAATCACCAGCGCCTGCGCCGGCATCAGTTCAGTCCGGTCAGCGCCAGGCGGGTGCGTATCCACGTCCACGAAACAAACGGCGAGAAGCTGGCCCGGATCTTCGAGGTGCGGTGCTACGCCAGCTGACGACCCACTGTTCAACTGGTTAAAAGATGATGAAGAGAGCGATTCCCAACCTGCGCTGGTGGATCACCGGGCTCATCTTTCTGAGCACGGTGATCAACTATATCGACCGCCAGACGCTCTCCGTTCTGGCGCCAATCCTGACCCGGGAGCTGCAGTTGTCGAATGCGGGGTATGGGCTGATCTCGATGGCCTTTATGATCCCGTATACGGCGATGTACATCGTCTCGGGGCTGCTGATCGACCGCTATGGTTCACGGCTGGTCTTTGGGGTAGCGGCAGTCTGGTGGTCGGTGGCCTCGATGCTCCACGCCGCAACGACGACAGTGACGGGTTTCGGGGTCGTCAGGTTTCTGCTCGGAACCGCCGAGTCGGCCAACTTTGTCGCGGCGCAAAAGGTTGCCGCTGAATGGTTCCCGCCCCGCGACCGGGGGACGCTCAACGGCTGGGTTCAGGCGGGAACGACGACCGGCGCGGTGATTGCTCCGCCACTGGTGGTCTGGCTGGCGCTGCAGTATGGCTGGCGTTTTGCGTTTGTGGCGACCGGAGCGCTGGGACTGATCTGGGCGGTCGTCTGGTTCTGGGTCTATCGCCTGCCGGCGGATCATCCACGGATCACGGCGGAGGAGCGGGCCCTGCTCGCCCCGGCAGAGGGAGAGGGCCGCCCCGCCGGGCCGACGCCGGGAATCAGGGCGCTGCGCGGCTTCTTCCGCTATCCGCAGACGTGGGGGCTGCTGCTGGCGCGGATCATCTCTGATCCGGTCTGGTGGTTCTATCTGTTCTGGCTCCCCAAATTCATGACCGAGAAGCAGGCGATGTCAGCGGCGGGGATGAGCCACGTCGTCTGGATTCCATATCTCTTCTCCGATATCGGGTCGGTTGCCGGCGGGTGGTATTCAGGACGGTTGATCGGCCGGGGAGTTGGGGCGGTCACCGCGCGGCGGCGCGTCATGCTGACCGCGGTAGCCTTTATGCCGCTCGGCCTGCTGCTCCTGCTCGCTCCGCCGGTGCCGGTGACGCTCTTCCTGATCAGTGTGGTGCTCGGAGCCCATTCGATCTGGAAGACCAATCTGGTCACGCTGACTGTTGACATCTTTCCCCGCCACGTCATCGCGACCGTGCATGGAATTGTCGCCACGGGGGGCGGGATCGGCGGCTCGATCTTTACGGGACTGGCCGGCCTGGTGATCGATCGCTATTCATATACCCCACTGCTGGCGCTGATGGGTATCCTCCACCCGCTCGCCTACCTGGTCGTCCGCTGGCTGGTTCGTGGCGAGGTCAAGGTCGACGATCTTCCGACCAGCGCCACTGAGGAGAGAGCATGAAGATCGCCCGAATTACGGCATACGCGATCCGGATTCCGCGGGATATCACCGCGGCGCGCGGTACGGCCGGCTCTCCGGCCCGGCTGGTGCCGGGACAGAGCAACTATCGCTTTGCCGAGAACTACCAGACGATCTACTCGTCGATGATCGAGACGGCGCTGATCCGGATCGAGACCGATACGGGGCTGGTTGGCTGGGGAGAGGCGCAGTCTCCGGTGGCCCCGGAGGTGGTGGTGACGATTGTCGAGACGATCCTCGCGCCACTGCTGATCGGCGAGGATCCGCTCGCCCACGAGCGGCTCTGGGCGCGGATGTACAGCGCCATGCGGGTTCGTGGCCACACCGGCTCGTTTCTTCTCGACGCGGTGGCCGGACTCGATACGGCGCTCTGGGATATCAAGGGAAAACATTACGGCGTTCCGGTCTGCGAGCTGCTCGGAGGCCCATTCACCACCACGCTGCCAGCCTACATCTCTGGCCTCTCCGGAGCGACGATCGATGCGCGCGTCGCGGCGGCGGTCGAGTACCAGCGGCAAGGCTTCGAAGCCTTCAAGATCTTTATGGATGGCCCCACCGCCGCGACGCTTGAGCTGCATGACCAGCTGCGGGCCGGGCTCGGCCCCACGGCACGGATCATGATCGATGCCCTCTGGCGTCTCGATCTGGGAGAAGCCGTCCAGCTGGGGCGCGAACTCGATGCCCGGCGGGCAACCTGGCTCGAAGCTCCCCTCAAACCTGAGGATGTGCGCGGACACGCCCACCTCGCCGCGGCGATCGACACTCCGGTGGCGATTGGCGAGTCCTGGCGGACTCGCTGGGAGATGAAACCATTCTTCGAGACCGGCGGGGTGGAGACCTACCAGCCGGATATTGGTCGAAGCGGAATCACCGAGGGAATGAAACTCTGCGCGCTCGCCGAGCTCTACCACGTCAAGGTCGCCCTGCACGTCAGCATTGGCCTGGGGGTGCAGATTGCCGCGGCAATCCACGTCGCGGCGGCGATCCCCAACCTGCTCTTCATCGAATGCAATCCGCAGGTCTGGATGGTCGCGGAACAACTGCTGCACCGCCGACTTCCGATCGAGGCGGGCGTCGTCGGTCTCCCCAGCGGACCAGGCCTTGGGATCGAGATCGATGAAACAGAACTGAACCACCTTATCAACTTATAATCAGGAGCTTTTAAAAGATGAAGAATGACCTTGGAAACCATGGTCACGAGGGAATCTATCCAATTGTTCTCACGCCATTCAATGACGACTATGAGATCGACGAGCGAAGCCAGCTTGCCCTCGTCAACTATCTGATCGATTGCGGAGTGCACGGGCTGGCCATCTTCGGCAACGCCAGTGAAGGCTATGCCCTCAGCGAGGGCGAGAAGGCGCGGCTCATGCCGCTCATCATCCGTGAGGTAGCCGGGCGTGTCCCGGTCTTCGTCTCGACCGGTCACACTGGCACGCACGTCGCGGTTCAACTCTCGAAGGCGGCCGAAGAGGCGGGGGCTGATGGACTGATGATCCTCCCGCCATACTTCATGAAACCTTCTGCCGCCGATCTGATCGGCTACTACCAGGCGATCTCCGCGGCGGTCTCGATCCCGATCATGATCCAGGATGCGCCGCTGCTGACCGGAGTGAACATCGGGGCGGGCCAGATGGCCCAACTGGCCCGGGAATGCGCCAATGTCCGGCTGACCAAGGTCGAGGCGCCGCCCACGTCGCTGAAGGTGACCGAGGTCAGGAACGCTTGCGCCGACTCGCTCGTCATCTTTGGTGGGCTCAATGGGCACTTCTTCCTCGAGGAGCTCCAGCGCGGCGCCCGGGGAACCATGCCCGGCAGCGATATGATGCCGATGTTCGTCGAGGTCTGGGACCACTATGAGGCCGGTCGATTCGATGCCGCGCGGGCGACCTTCAATCGCTACCTCCCCTTGATCCGCTTTGAGCTGCAGCCGGGACTCGGAGTCTCCGCCATGAAGCATAACCTGCAGCAACTCGGCGTGATCAGCCGGACGATCGTCCGCCCGCCGACACGCTCCCTTGACCAGTTTGGAATCGAGGAACTACGACAGATCGTCGGCGACCTCACCCGGTCATCGGCGCACTGGCCGTGAAGCGTCAGCCCGCCGCGACCGGGCGGCTGGCCATCACCGACTCGATGATCTCGGCATACTGCGCGACGATCAGTTCGAGATCATGGAACTCGCGCACATAGCGCTGACAGTTCTGCGCCAGTTCGTCATACCGCGCCGGCTGACGGAGAACTTCACTGGTCAGCTCGACCAGCCTTGTGAGGGATCCAGCGCCGGAAACGCCGCATCCATGCTGCTCAATGATCGACTCGGGGTCGACCTGGAGGGTCGCCAGCGGATGGCCGTACTTCATCGACTGGAGAAAGGTGTTCGGAAAGCCCTCGATGGTCGAAGTGTTGACCAGCAACCGGTGGCTCGCAAAGAATCGCTCAACCTCGGCGAAGGGCACATACTCAACGATCTCGACGTTGTGAAGCTCACGCGCCGCGGCCAGGATGGAATCGTGAATCGACCGGTTTGAAAGGGTCAGGATCATCGTCAGGCTGAATTCCGGCATCTGCCGCGCCATTTCGAGCAGCAGCTCCGGACGCTTGACCGGATCAGACTTGCCGACCCAGAGCAGGTCGCGCATCGTGGCGGGCACCGCACTGACTCGCCGGTCGAGGTCGAGCGGATTACGGACGACGAACGACCGGAGTCCGTAATTGGCGGCGAGCCGCTCGGCTTGCTGCCGGCTCTGCACGATGTGGGCATCGACCGCCCCGATCGCATAGGACATCAGATGATGCGGCGTACCATAGACATTTCTCCCATCCGGGTCGCGACGATAGGCCGGGTCATAGTCCATGTCTGAACCGGCGAGAAGGATCGACTGGCGACGCGCGCCGGCGCAGAAGAAGGCCACCCTGGCCGTCATCTCGTTATTGCCGGGGATCAGGTAGAGGTCGGCCTCGATCTTTTGATACGGCGGCGGGTCGATCAGCGATCCGGTGGCTTCGCGCAACCAGCGCGCGATTCGCGCCATTGGCCAGTAGACCAGCCGGTGGGCGAGGACCCACTCAAGCCGCCAGGCGATGGCGCGCCGCAGCCGCCGCAGAAAGGATACCACCCCACTCCCCCGCGGCGCGGGGCGACCACTCAGCGCCGGATCCTTCAACCCGCGCCAGGCGTGAATCGCGACATGGTCGATTCGCTCACCATCCGGCTGGCCGTGGTCAAAGACGACCAGACTCACCTCGTAATCGGGCCGCCGCGCAAGCCCGCGGGCAATGATCGACGCACGCACCTCCGAACCTCCGAAACTACCGCCACACGAAGGGTTGAAGAGTGGATAGCTGTAGAGG
>JBEAVZ010000466.1:0-4995 GCA_041160645.1 Acidobacteriota bacterium | reverse complement strand
ACTGAAAGGGATCGTTCGTCGGCACGTACTCGGCCACCTGCCCGGTCACGTCGACCAGATTTCCGGCGGCGGCGGCAGCTGGCGGCGTCGACCCCAGATAAACAAAGATCCCCTCCGAGGTCAGCGGATCTCCATCCGGCTGGGTCTCCTGGATGAAGAACCCGGTGCTCTTGCGGCCCGTCACGACTCCGCGGGTCCGCACCGTGGCTCCGACGAGCGGGGATCGCCCGCCCGGCCCCTGGATATCATGAACTGAGACCAGCGCGAAATCGTCATTCCGAATCGTCCCCACGCCGCGCCCATCGACGACCACCGCGCCGGTGACCGCCATGACGTCGACCTGGAACTCCTCATCCGGCTCGCTGCGCCCATCACCATTGACGGGGACTTCAAAAGAATAGGAAGCGCTGCCCGCGGGAATCGTCTGGCGACTCAAACGCCGCTCGACATAATCACCATCCGCGACCCGGGCGCTTCCATCCGCGGTCGCGATATCGAATCCGACGCCTTCCGCTCCGGCAGGTGCGCTGAGCCGCACCGTAAAGTTGAACGAGGTCGTTCCGGAGTCGCCCTCCGCACGGGCGACATCATCGATCGACAGCAGACGGGTCGCCCCGGCCGCGGCCAGAACCAGATCATCGATTCCGACCCACTCATCATTGCCGAGCGCGTTGGCGGTGATGATCCGAACCTGAACCAGCGGGCGGTTGAGGGCGGGCGCGGGCAGCGGGGCGCTGACCAGCGTCTCGAGCGTCGCGAGCCCTGGTCCACTCGTCGCATCGGCGACATACCCCTCGGGGATGTTGACGAAGTTGCCCGTGTTGCCGACCCGGTACTGGAGCGCCACCGGCTGGAGCGCATCGTCAGCCGAACCGTCGAGGTCGCGCAGACGGTAGGAGATCGTCAATTCGGACAGGCCAGACGTGTCGAGATGAAGGAGGAGATATGGGGCATCAGCAGTAGCCGAACCCTGCAGGGCGATGGTCGGATCGGCCAGTCCATCAAACTCGGCCACCCCGCCGCTGCCCAGTCCATTCGGGTTCGACTGATTGGCCAGCAGGTCGAGATCGTTGGCGAGCGTGCTGGTCGTGAGGAGCGTCCGTGGATCAGCCCCAACCTGCGTGGTCAGGTTCTGCCCGAGGTAGCCCTCGACGCCCTGCACCCCGCTCCAGTCATCGTTGACGCTGAGGAGCGAGGTCGCCGACCAGTCGATCGCCAGCGGAGGCCTGACGGCCTGATCCCCGGCCCTGACCGGCCAGCCCGGCAGAAATTGGTGCTGAACAAGAATGAGAATGGCCGCCAGGATCAGCTTCCAGATATCGCTTCGTCGCATCATCCGCGTTACCCCACAATTTAATGGCTGTTTCTTGTGGTCTGAGTGTCACAACCCAGCGGCGATCAGCGGTAACGTTCCTTCAACTCGAGGTAGGCGGCGGCACTCCCCTCAACCGTCCGGAGCGCCACCCCTGAGAGCTCTTTCTTGACCTGCGCCGGCGAACCGGCAACGAGGGTCCGGGCCGGCACGACCGTCCCCGGGGTGACCACACTGCCGGCGGCCACCATCGCCTGCTCTCCCACCTCCACCTCGTGGAGGAGAATTGCACCCATCCCGATCACCGCTCCGTTCTTGACGACACATCCCTCCAGCAGCGCGCCATGACCGATCGTCACCTCTTCAGCGATGAAGGTCGAGTGGTGGCGACTGGTGTGGATGACCGTATTGTCCTGCACGTTGGTGCCGCGCCCAATGACGATCCGTCCGGAATCTCCCCGCAGCACCACCCCAAACCAGATGCTCACGTCATCACCGATCTCGACATCACCGATCACCGCGGCAGTGGGGGCGATATAGACCCGCTCACCAATGACTGGTCGCTTTCCCTGATATTCGTAGATCATGGTTCATTCCTGGTGAGCGACGCCATCAGCCCGGCCCGCGCGCTCTGGTAAAATCGGTAGAAGTAGCCAGCCATCGACCAGCAAGAAGAGATGACCACCAGCCAGAGCACGGCGCGCCCGGCGCCGTACATCAGCACCCGCCAGTCGAGCCAGTTGAGCCGGCCATGTCCAAATTGCAGGAGGTGTTCAAGGGCGATGCTCATCTCCGGAACCGTCCAGAACATGATCACCGGAAAGGCCTTCGTCTCGACCGGCGGAGCGCCATTGACCGACGAGGTGATGAGCAGAGCGATCGCCACGACCTGCGAGAACATCTTCAGCTTCCCCGCCTTGGAAGCCGGGATCGCCCAGCCCTCGGCCGCGGCGACGGCCCGCAGACCGGTCACGGCAAACTCCCGCCCAATGACGATGACCACCGCCCAGGCCGGCGCAAGCTGGTTTTCGACAAGTGAGATGAGGGCAGAGGAGATCAGGATCTTATCAGCGATGGGGTCGAGCAGAATCCCCAGACGGGAGACCTGTTTCCGCCGGCGGGCAATCCACCCATCAGCGACGTCGGTCAGCGAGGCAAAAAGAAAGAGGCTGACTCCGGCTATGTGCTGGGGCAGCCCGATCCAGTCCTCGGAGAACCTGGTCAGCAGCACAACGACGAGGAGTGGGACAAGAAAGATGCGGAGTATTGTCAGGATGTTTGGCAGATTCATGGCCGCGTGCCCAGCGGAGCCAGGGCGCTCAATCGGTCACTTCGATCGTATCGATGATCCCAATGATCGCCGCGTCGACCGGCTTGTCCTTCATGCCATCGGCCATGCGCGCGCTGCTGCCGGCGACGACGAGAACCTGCTCGCGGTAGCCCGCCCCAACCGTGTCGATGGCCACCAGGTAGCCAGACTCATCCTCGCCACGCAGGTTGATCGGCCGGACGAGCAGGAGCTTCATGCCCTCCAGCCGTGGATCCTTGCGTGTCGCCACGATATTGCCAATGATTCGTCCAATGATCATCGGGTAAAACTATCTGGCAGTCCGGGACTCGACCGTCAGCGGCAACGCCTCGTCGACCGAGGAGTGCGGACGCGGGATGACGTGGACGCTGACCAGCTCGCCCACCCGGCGGGCCGCCGCCGCGCCGGCATCGGTCGCCGCCTTGACGGCCGCCACGTCGCCGCGGACGATCGCCGTCACGAAGCCGGCCCCGATCTTCTCATAGCCGACCAGCGTCACGTTCGCCGCCTTGACCATCGCGTCGGAGGCCTCGATCATCGCCACCAGCCCCTTCGTCTCGACCATTCCCAATGCTTCCATCTCAATTCACTCCTTACATTTGTTTCAATTTCGGGCGGCGAAGCAACGCTTCACCGGCCATCCGGCAAAACTTGCGCACCCCGCAACCCCCTCCCGCATCGACACGGGCGCTCAGGACCTCAGCGAGCCAAGCAGCTGCGAGGACTGGAGCAGCAGCTCGATCAGCTCCTCTCTGGTCAGCGAGAGCCGGTCGCCATCGCCGGCAGCAGCATTGCCGCCAAGCCCGCAGGCCTGACCAGTTCGCGCTTCGGGTCTCATCATGCCACCCTTCTCGCGAATATCGAAGAGCTTTTCGATCGCCCGGTTCGGAATGACATTCTCATTGCCCAGGGTGCGGGCGAGAAAACTGATCTTGCAGGTATGCTCGAGCGTCTCCAGTTTGTTGAAGGCCTTTTCGACCGTCTCGGCGTAGGCGACCGCGCCATGGTTGGCCATGAGCAGGGCGTCGTGATACTGGAGAAAAGGCTCGATGGCATCGGTCAGCTCGCGCGTCGACGGGGTTCCATATGAGGCGAGGGGGACGCAACCGAGGGTCAGAACGACCTCCGAGAGGATCGCCTTGTCGAGCGAGAGGCCGGCCACGGCAAAGGCGGTCGCATGCGGCGGATGGGCATGCACGACGGCGTGAATGTCGGGTCGCGCCCCATAGATCACGCGGTGCATTGGCCATTCCGAAGAGACCTTGTAGTTCGATGGCTCGAGCGGCTGCCCCTCCAGATCGACGACAACCATCATATCCGGGGTCATCCACCCTTTGCTGACCGCCGATGGCGTGGCAATCAACCGGTTCGGACCAACGCGGACACTGATGTTCCCATCGCCGGCCACCAGCAGACCACGGTCATAACAGCGGGTCGCAATTCTGACTATCTCTTCCCTGATCGCGTTTTCGTTCGGCATCAAGTCCTCATCACCCCTTACTCGTTGGCAATCTCGACCGTGGGATTGGCCAGGAAGTAGGAGAGACTCTCGAGCGAGATCGAGAGGTCGACGGTTCTGACCTTTCCTCCCTCGGGGGCGTGCAACTGGATCGGCGCAAAATTGAGCACCGCCCGCACCCCGGCACTGCTGACCATATTGAAAACATCCTCGGCGGCGGAGGCAGGGACGGTGAGGATGGCGATATCGATCCCCTCCCTCCGGATGAAGTCTTTCAGATACTCGACGCTCATCACGCGCAACCCGTCACGCACAACCCGGCCAATCTTCGCCGGATCTGAATCGAAGATTCCGACAATGACAAAACTCTTCGGCTTGAAGCCGGTGTAGTTGGCCAGCGCATAGCCCATGTTGCCGGCTCCGACGACCACGACACGGTGCTCGGTCACCAATCCGAGAATCTTCATCAGCTGTTCACGGAGGTCGTCGACGTAGTAGCCGACTCCGCGAACGCCAAACTCGCCAAAATAGGCGAGATCTTTGCGAATCTGGGCCGAGTTGAGATTGAAGCGCTCGGCGAGCGTCTTGGACGACACCGTCTGCTCCCCTGACTCCGCCAGTTCATTCAAACAGCGCAGGTAGACGGAGAGTCGGTTGATTGTCAGCTCGGAGATCTTCTCGGTCTTCATCGGTTCATCCACCAGGAGGCGCGGGCAAGGATCGCTGGCCAATGGTTCTAATCTGCCACAATTACAAGTAGCGAAAATAGCGCAGCGGCTCACCTAGTGTCAACAATGAGGCCGCCGGATCACCGCCCGGGCCGGGGCTTTTGCGGAGTCCTTTTTCAGGTTATCACCGCCAGTGGGCCAGGTGTGACCGATAGGATTTTGTCAGATCGATCCAAGCAGTCTTACT
>JBEAVZ010000020.1:0-11023 GCA_041160645.1 Acidobacteriota bacterium | reverse complement strand
AGTTCGCGCAGCTCATCGAGCGATTCACGGGCCTCGGTCGTCGTGCCGGTCGTCACACTGACCAGAATCGCCCGTTCCCGCTGGTCCGAGGCCTTGCGCGTCCCGCGATTGCGCGCCATCTCGGCCTCGAGCGACTCGATCAGCGCCAGAAAGTCGACCTCGAGGCGGCTCGGCGGACACGGGTCGAGAAACCGGAACATCTCCGACTCCCCGTTGATTCCGACCTCGCTCTGACTGCCGGCAGTGATCGGCAACAGGTGGGCCGCGTGCACGTTGCCCGGCAGGCCACTGCCTGGCTCGACGTCGATCGCCACCATCAGATCGAGTCGCAGCAACGCCAGATCGGTCAGATCGTCCCGCGTCAGCCCCGCTTCGCCACGCAGGTGGGTGTGGATACAGCGCAGCCCGTTGAAACGCGCCTGTCCGAGTCGTGAGCGATCCAGCGCCGGCAGCACGATCTTGGTCGCATCGCCAATGATGACGTGCTCGACGTGCCCCTTCCGATCGACCAGGACGCCAATCTGTCGTCCCACTTCGCGCGAAAGCTCGGTCATCTGCCGGGCGAACTCCCCGGTGACGATCTCTGCCGGGGGCAGCCGCCGCTGGTACATCTTTTCCAAACGCTGCAGTTGGTTGGCCTTCAGGCCCTGGGTCTTTCCTTCAATATGTGGAATAGTCTTCTCTCCGTTCCTGCCGTGCCGCAATTGACTTTTACTCGACCTCTCAAAGATAAATAATACTCTATGTTTCGTGCAACTGGCGACGGTCAGGTCACCCTGACTCGCGCCGGCCGATTCATGCCGCCTGATTCCGGCCGGGCCTGGTCAGGCAGAGAGGTTGTTCTGGCTCGAATCCAGGTTGAAGAGCCCCCGACCGGCGCTCTTCCCGGTTCGATTGAATAAACTGGATTGGCCCGTCTGGGCCGCTTAAAATTGGAACACAGTCGTCCCGGATGATGTCTATCAACAAGACGATGATCAGCGAGGTAAAATGAAGATAACAATCCGCATCGCAATCATTCTGCTGGTGAGTCTCACGTTTCCGCTGGGCGGGCCGGTTCTGCGCGCCCAGACCCCGGGAGCGAAAACGATCAGCAAAGACGACGTCTTCTTCACGATCGCGCGTCGACTGAAGCAGATCAGCGAGTCCCCGGTCAGCGCCATCGCCTCCGAGCTCGATGGCGTGATCGAGGTCACCTCGATCACGGCGGAACCAGATGGCCGTTCGCTGGTCGTCGTCCGCGAACGAACCCCTTCGAGCGCGGCCTTCACCAACAAATCGACCCGCATGCACTTCGCCCCTCCGGCGCCCGGATCGAATGGCAAGGAGTGGACCTGGACCGACTTCGAGGAGAATCGCAAGTTCTACCCGATCGACAAGCTCTTCCCCTATGCCAAGGACGAACTGACCCGCCGCAAGCAGGCGACCGTCACCAAATGGGGCAACTTTGTGACCCTCGTTGGCAAGCAGCGTGAAGCGGGGCTCAAAGCCGTCGAGACCGCCAACGCGGTCATCAAGACCGATCCCGGCGTGCTGGCCAATCTGGTCACCCTCAAGGCCGGCTACGACGCCGCCATCACCGCGGCGCGGGATGGCGACAACCAGGCCCTCGTCAGCGTCTACCGCGAGATCCAGCTGCAGACCGAGGCCGTCAATGCCCTCGCCGACAACCATGCCGAGCTGAAGGCCAATGACGCTTACCTGCGCCTCATCGATACCTACAAGGAGTCGATCAACCAGACCACGAACGCCCAGAAAGATTATCTGCAGAGCGTCGACAGCTACAATGAGATTCTGCTTCGACTACCCTTCGGCCTGGTTGCCTATGGCCTGGGCTTCGCGAAGATCGAGGCCAATATCACCGCCGAGTAGCGGTCTCTTGTCTCAACTATCGACCCGCCGGCATCTGGCGGGGGGAGTATGTTATGAGTCTTCCGGAAGTTGATTTCTACCGTCTCGACACCCTCTTGTCGGATGAGGAGAAGATGATTCGGCAGGCGGTGCGCACCTTTGTCGACGAACGGGTGCGCCCGCTGATCGGCAAATGTTTCGAAGAGAGCCGATTTCCCGCCGAATTGATTCCCGAGCTGGCCGAATTGGGAGTCTTTGGGGCCAACCTGCCCGAGAAGTATGGTTGCGCCGGGGTCAGCAATGTCGCCTACGGACTGATCACCCAGGAATTGGAGGCGGGCGACAGCGGATTGCGCAGCTTCGCCTCGGTCCAGGGCGCACTGAGCATGTACTCGATCTATCAGTTCGGCACCGAAGAGCAGCGCCTCCACTGGCTGCCGAAGCTGGCCGCCGGCAAAGCGATCGGCTGTTTCGGTCTCACCGAGCCCAACTCGGGCTCAGACCCCGGCAGCATGCGGACGACGGCCCGCAAGGTCGCCGATGGCTGGCTGCTCAATGGCAGCAAGGCCTGGATCACCAATGGCACCATCGCCGATGTCGCCACGGTCTGGGCAAAGACCGATGATGGCACCATCCGTGGCTTTCTGGTTGAGAAGGGAACTCCGGGCTTCACGGCGCCCGAGGTTCACCACAAGCTGAGCCTGCGGGCTTCGGTGACCTCGGAACTCTTCTTCCAGGACTGCCACCTGCCGGAGGAGAGTCTGCTGCCCGGCTCAGGCGGTCTGAAGAGCCCCCTCATGTGCCTGACCCAGGCCCGCTACGGGATCGGCTGGGGAGCCATCGGCGCCGCCCGCGACTGCTACCAGACGGCCCTCGAATACGCGAAACAGCGCGTCCAGTTCGATCGTCCGATCGCCTCTTTCCAGCTCACCCAGGAGAAGCTGACCCGCATGATCACCGAGATCACCAAGGCCCAGCTCCTCGCCCTTCAGTTGGGAAGACTGAAGGATGCCGGCCTCATGGACCCGGTTCAGGTCTCGATGGCCAAGATGAACAACGTCGAGATCGCCCTCGAATGCGCCCGGACCGCCCGCAGCATCCTTGGCGGCAACGGCATCACCTCTGATTATTCGGTCATGCGCCACATGTGCAATCTCGAATCGGTCTACACCTATGAGGGAACCCACGAGATCCACATGCTCGCGATCGGTCGCCAGATCACCGGCCTCAGCGCCTTCGCCTGAAACAGCGCGGCCCGGAGCCGCCAGCTTCTGCTGGTGACTCCGGGCCGGTGCAATCAACCCTTCCGCCTCTCTCCCGTTGACTATTTGAAGAACGGAAAGAGCCGCTTCAGTTCGGCCTTGTCCGGCCGCCGTCCATACTCGCAGATCTCGAAGGCTTCGGCGTACTTGACCTTGCCGGCTGCTTCCGCTCCGTACCAGTCGACGAGCACCGAACGGAAGCGATTGGCGACGTTGATGTTTCGCGCCGCGTGCTGATCGCGGACCTCCTTGACCCGGCGGACCCGGTCCGCGGGCGTCTTCGGCATCAGCCCCTCGTGGCCATTCGCGCCACCCTCGAGAAATTGCGACTCCATGACCGCCAGTCCATCGAGCTTCTTGTCGATCACCGTATCGATCGAGACGGCGATGTCGGGCTGCGACGGATTCGGCTTCATGAAGCGGTCGGTGTAGTACATGAAGATCGGGTTGTTCTTCAGTGGCGCGACCTCGGGGCAGATGAAGGGGACCGTGACCATGTAGGCCGCATCCTGGACGAGGATTCCGGTGTAGCGGTGATCCGGGTGGTAGTCATTGGGGCGCGGACTGAGCACGAGATCGGCCTTCCATTCGCGAATCAGGCGGATCAGCGTCCGGCGATTCTCGAGGGTCGGCAGCAGCTCGCCATCGTGGTTGTCGAGGACTTCGACCGAGGTCCCGTAAATACGTGCCGTCTCCGCGACCTCTTTTTTGCGGCGGAGCGCCAGCGGGCCACCGGCTTCGCGCCAGTGACCGATGTCGCCATTGGTCACTGCGACCAGCTTGACGTGGTGCCCCTGCGCCGCCCACATACTGGCGACGCCGCCCACCTGCAGTTCGCAGTCGTCGGGGTGGGCCCCAAAGGCGATGATGCGCAGCTTTCCGTCATCGGGAGGCGTGCGATTCTCGCGGGTCGCCGCCGTCTCGGCGGTGAAGACCAGCGACAGCATCAGGAGGCTGATGACGGTCGTCAAAGTATGGCGAAGTTTGAGAATATTGAGCATGTTGTTCTTCCTCAGGGTAATCGGAAAGTAAGACCGGTCAGACCGGTGAAACGCCTTATCTTATTCCATTTCCAGGGCGACCCGCAGCGGAGCCCCCTCGTCATAAAGATTGCCAGTGAACATGATCGCCTGCGGCAGTCCATTGACCACCCCGCAGGGCGTGACCACCGCCGGGTGGCCGGTCAGGTTGGTGATGGTCAGACTCGCGCTGCCGGGGGCCGGCGAGACGAAGACATCCCACCCGCTCATCAGCCGGTCCATCTCGATCATCAGCAGTCGTCGCGCCCGTTGCGCCCGCAGATACTCGACGGCCGGAATAAAGCGCGAGGTCCGGAAGGTGTTTGGCCAGTCGTTGGCTCCCTGTCCGGAGAGCTGGTTGACGCGGCCATCCCGCGTCAGATCGTCGAAGGCCGTCGCCGCCTCCGCGGTGAGGATGATCCGCAGCGCCTGGGCCTCAAACTTGGGCAGCTCGATCGGTTGCAGGTTGGCGCCGGCGGAGCGGAGCTTCGCGAGGGCAGCGCTGTAGACCTGCCGGCGCGCCTCATCCCCCTGCTCGAACTCATTCTTCAGGTAGCCGATCCGCATCTTTGCGAGGGGGCGGCGGGGCGACCAGTTGAAGGCGGCATCGCTGACGCTCAGGTCGCGTTCATCCGGGCCATAGAGGGCGTCGAGGACGATCGCGCAGTCCTCGACACCGCGGCAGATCGGTCCAACCTTGTCCATGGTCCAGCTGAGGGCCATGGCGCCGTAGCGGCTGATTCGACCATAAGTCGGGCGGAGTCCGATCACGCCGCAGCGGGCGGACGGGGAGATGATCGAGCCGAGCGTCTCGGTGCCAATCGCAAAACCGACCAGTCCGGCGGCAGTCGCCGCCGCCGAGCCAGCCGATGAGCCGCTCGAGCCGATCGTCGCCTCCTCCGGCTGCTTTGGATTGCGCGTGACCCCTTTGAACCAGCGTGCTCCCTGGGCCAGCGCGCCCATCGAGAGCTTGGCGACGAGGATCGCTCCGGCCTCCCGCAGCCTCTCGACGACCGTCGCGTCGAGGTCGATCACCTGGTCGCGAAAAGGCTCGGCTCCCCAGGTGGTCGGGATGCCTCTCGTCGCAAAGAGATCCTTGAGGCCATAGGGGATCCCGTGGAGCGGACCGCGGTAGCGCCCCGCCGCGATCTCCCGGTCGGCCTCGGCCGCCTGCCGCAAGGCCAGCTCCTCGGTGAGGGTGACGACACAGAGCAGCCGCTCGCCCTCCTGCTTCAGCCGCGCGAGGTACATCCGGGTCAGCTCGACCGCCGTCACCCGGCGCGTCCGCACCAGCTCGGCGAGCTGGGTGACGGTGCAGAAGGCCAGATCTTCGATCTTGGTGAATGGCGGGGCCGCGACTCGCCGCCGGCGGAGCGGCGTGCGCGTCCGGCGGTAACGCTTCCCGGGGAGCGCCGGATTGAAGAGCGTCGCCAGCTCGGTGTCGAGCGGGACGGCGATCCGCCGCAGCGTCTCGTAGCTGGTCAGGTTGCGGTTGACCCCCGGCAGCGCCTGCGTCTCCTCGGCTTCGGTGAGGGGAACCCCGATCAATTGCGCCGCTTCGTGGAGCATCACGCGCGAGATTCGCCCGGCGGGAGCCGTCTGGGCCTGGCTCTCGACGCCGCCCTCCGCCGCCGGCATGGCGAGGGCCGCGCCAGCGGCCGGGAGCAGTTTGACGAATCTGCGCCGACCGTCATCGATATGGCGTACAGTCTTTTTCATCGCGATGTCTTTATAAAGTTGGTCAGAGTACAGTTGCGAATTGTCGCCCGGTTTGGAGAGACAATGGCTCATCCAGACCCACTTGCCTGATCACTGTCAGATCCATTATTGTCTCAGTTTATGCTGAGGCAATCTTAAAACGATCAAGCCGCCGGAGGCCAGACCAGGCCGCGGTCGGGGCCATCTTTTTTGATTTTCAATTGAGCGGCTGGCGCCCGGTGGCCAGTGGTTAACAGCCCGTGAATGGCGACCGGTTCCGCTGTGATACGCCGTGATCGGCTCATGCTGATGGGAGGTAGAGGTTTGAACAGGGTTCTTCGAGCGATTTTACTGAGCAGTCTGCTCTCTTTGTCGGTCCAGTTGGTCAGCGCGCAGACGAAGCCGGCGCCACGGAAGGGAACCGCCACTGCCGGGACCCGGGCTCCGGGCCGGTCATTGCCGGCGCGGGGGGCCAGTTCGGCCGATGAGATTCTCCAGGCCGAGCAGCGCTGGATCAAGGGCGTCACCCAAAATGACACGACGATCATTCGTGACATCCTCGCCGCCGACTTCATCCTCACCGACCACGACGGCGCGCGGCTGACCAAGACCGATATTCTGACCCGGATGGCCGAGAGCCGCCGCGGCTTCGGACAGATCGAGTTGATCGAACCGAAGGTTCGCCTCTACCCGGGCGCGGCGATCAATCACGTCCGCCTCGTCTTCAGGAATGGCGAGGAGAAGCTCTCCGAGGTCAGCCTGACCGAGGTCTGGACAAAGGTGAAGGGCCGCTGGCAGCTCGCGGCGGTCGACTCGCTTCCGGCGCTCCCCGCTGGCCAGTTGAAGGCGCCCAATCTGCTCCTCCCGAGCCGGGAGGTGATCACCCGCACCGGCCTGCGCTATGAGGATCTCGCCCCGGGCTCCGGACCGACCCCGACCCGCGGGCAGACGGTCGTTGTCCACTACACGGGCCGGCTCCTCAATGGCCAGAAGTTCGACAGCTCACTCGACCGCAACCGTCCCTTCGAATTCCGGATTGGCGAGGGGCAGGTGATCAGGGGCTGGGACGAGGGGGTCATGTCGATGATGATCGGCGGCAAGCGGAAGCTGATCATCCCACCTCATCTCGCCTATGGCAACCGTGACCTTGGCGTCATCCCTCCCAACTCCACCCTCGTCTTCGAGGTCGAGTTGCTGGAGATTAAACCTTAGTCAGGCGACCTGTCGTCCATACTTTAGAGACTATGAGCAAAAGCAATCGAGTCAGGATCGGACTGATCCAGATGAGCTGTGGCGTCGACCCGGCGGAGAATCTCGCGAAGATCGTCACCCGCATCGGCGAAGCCGCCGATGCGGGGGCGCAGATCATCTGCACCCAGGAGCTCTTCCGTTCACGCTACTTTTGCCAGACCGAGGAGCACGTCAACTTCGAGCTGGCCGAGCCGATCCCCGGGCCGAGCACGGCGGCCCTCTGCCAACTGGCGGCGGCGCGCGGGGTGGTCATCGTCGCTTCGCTCTTCGAGCGGCGGGCGCCTGGGCTCTACCACAACACGGCGGTGGTCATCGACGCCGACGGCTCGATCTGCGGCCTCTACCGGAAGATGCATATCCCGGACGATCCGCTCTTCTACGAGAAATTCTACTTCACCCCCGGCGACCTTGGCTTCCGCTCGTTCGAGACGCGCTATGGTCGCGTTGGAGTCCTCATCTGCTGGGATCAGTGGTATCCCGAGGCGGCCCGCCTGACGGCCCTCACCGGAGCGCAGATCATCTTCTACCCGACGGCGATCGGCTGGCATCCGGCCGAGAAGGCCGAGTATGGCGAGCGCCAGCACTCCTCCTGGGAGACGATTCAGCGCGCCCACGCGATCGCCAACGGGGTCTATGTCGCCGTGCCCAATCGGGTCGGCCACGAACCGACGCCGGTTGGCCATCCCGGCGACGGCATCGAGTTCTGGGGCCAGAGCTTCATCGCCGATCCCTCCGGCCAGATCCTCGACAAGGCGACCGTCGCCGGCGAGCAGATCCTGCTCACCGACATCGATCTCGCCAAGAGTGATGTGCAGCGGACCCACTGGCCCTTCCTCCGTGACCGGCGCATCGACGCCTATGGCGATTTGACGCGCCGCTTCATCGATTGAGTGAGGAGAACGATTTGACCGCCACGCCGCTCCAGCGCACCCCCGCAGAACTTGGATACCACATGCCGGCCGAATGGGAGCCCCACGAGGCGACCTGGCTCTCGTGGCCCCACAAAGAGGCGAGCTGGCCGGGGGCCTTCGAACCCGTCCCGGCCGTCTTTGCCGAAATGGCCCGTCACCTCGCCCAGTCGGAGCTGGTTCGCATCAACGTCGCCGATGAGGATTTCGCGGCCCGGGTTCGGGATCTCCTCCGCCGCGCCGGGGTCGATCTCGACGCGGTCCGTTTCCACTTCAACCCGACCAACGACGCCTGGTGTCGCGATCACGGCCCCAACTATGTCGTCCGCGACCGCGCCGGGCGGCGCGAGCGGGCCATCAACGACTGGGGCTACAATGCGTGGGGCGGCAAGTACCCGCCCTACGATCTCGATGACATCGTCCCGACCCGCATCGCCGCCGAGTCGGGCGAGCCGCTCTTCACCCCCGGGATCGTCCTCGAGGGGGGCTCGATCGAGGTCAATGGCTGCGGAACCCTGCTGACTACCGAGGCCTGTCTCCTCAATCCGAACCGCAACCCGCATCTCGATCGTCCGGCCATCGAGGGCTATCTCCGCCAGTACCTCGGCGTTCGCCACATCCTCTGGCTGGGGGATGGCATCGCTGGCGACGACACGGACGGGCACATCGATGATCTGACCCGCTTCGTGACCCCCGACACCCTCGTCACCGCCGTCGAGGAGGATCCGGCCGATGAGAACTACCGGCCACTGCGCGAAAATCTCGAACGGCTGCGGCGCATGGTCGACCAGGATGGTCGCCCCTTTCGCGTCGTCGAGCTGCCGATGCCCGGTCCGGTCAGCTACGACGGGCAACGCCTCCCGGCCAGCTATGCCAACTTCTACATCGCCAATCGGGCCGTCCTCGTCCCCACCTATCGCCATCCAAATGACGAGAAGGCCTGCGCGATCTTGCAGACATTCTTCTCCGGGCGTAAAGTTATCCCGATCGACTGCTTCGACCTCATCTGGGGGCTTGGAGCGATCCATTGTGTGACACAGCAGCAACCTGCGGCAGGATGAGCGGGCGGGCTCGAATATGACTGATAAACCGGCCAGCGCCGCCAACAACCATTACCAGCGCGGTGTCCAGCGCGTGCTTCTCCTCACCCTCTGCCTCAATCTGGCAGTCGTGGCGGGGAAGCTGGTCGCGGGAATCCTCGCCGGCAGCCTGAGCGTCATCAGCGATGCGATCCATTCATCGGTCGATTCACTCAATAATATCGTTGGACTGGTGGTGACGAAGTACGCGTCGGCCGAACCGGATGAGAACCATCCCTATGGCCACGCCAAGTTCGAGACACTCGCCGCCTTCGTGATCGCCGGTTTTCTCTTCGTCACCTGCTACCAGATCGGGCTGAGCGCCCTGGGTCGCATCTTCGATCCACCGGCCACCCACCCCGAGATCTCGTGGCTGACCATCGGAGTGATGATCGTCACCATCGCGACCAACATCGTCGTTACTGTCTATGAGTATCGCGAAGGGCAGCGGTTGAAGAGCGATTTTCTGATCGCCGATGCCATCCATACCCGGAGCGATGTCGTCGTCAGTTGCGCCATCCTCGTCGGTCTGCTCCTGATCCGCCAGGGCTACTACTGGCTCGATCCGGTCCTCTCCCTCGGCGTCGCCGTCTTCATCGCCTGGAGCGGATACCAGATCTTCAAGAGCACCGTCCCTGTCCTGGTCGACGAAGCGCCTGTCCCCGCCAGCCGGATCGCTGAGATCGCGGTCGGCGTCGCGGGAGTCCACTCGGTCCACGACATCCGTTCCCGCTCCCACGGCGGGGAGATCTTCATCGAGATGCACATGCATGTCGATCCACGAATCGAGCATGACCATTACGCCACCCACGCGGCGACCGAAGAGGTCGAGGAGCGTCTCAAAGAGGCCCTCGGCCGCGTGACGGCGACGATTCACGTCGAACCATTGCCACCCGATCAACTGGTCTGAGATCTGTCAGTGAGGGTCTCGGGGTCAGTGGAGGGTTTAATGCCCGCGGAGGATTTAATGAAAGAAGAAGCGCTCAGTCCTGTCCTGACCCGTCGTGACTTCATTCGCAGTTCGGCGACGGCCGCCGGAATGATCGGTCTGACCACCATCAACAACGAGATCATTACCGCCGCCGAACCGGCCGCCCGCAAGGCGACCGACTGGGTCCAGCTTGGCCGTCTCAACAAGGGCAAGCTGAAGATCACCCGGCTCGGCATGGGCACCGGCTCCCTCAATGGCCGTGTCCAGATGGAGCTCGGCCAGCCGGCATTCAACAAGCTGGTCCAGTACGCCTTCGACAGCGGCGTCCGCTATATCGATACGGCCAAGAACTACCTCACCTACGGCATGATGCGCGAGGCCCTCAAACCGCTCCCGCGCGACCAGTACTTTCTCCTCTCCAAGATGCCCTCCGGGGGGACCGGTCCCGCCGATCCGCTGAAGACGATCGATCAGTACCGCCAGGATCTGGGAGTCGACTATATCGACGCTCTGCTGATCCACTGCACCGTCACCGCCGACTGGCCGGAACGGATGAAGCGCGTCATGGAGGCCTTTGACGAGGCCCAGGCCCGTGGCTGGATCCGCGCCAAGGGCATGTCCTGCCACGGCCTCTCCGCCCTCCGCATCGCCGCGAAGAGCGACTGGCTCGAGGTGCAGCTCGCCCGCATCAATCCGCAGGGCCACCACGTCGATGGCGACCATCCGACCAACCCCCACGACCCGCACGGCAAGGTCCCCGAAGCGATGAAGGAGATCAAGTCGATGCACGACAAGGGGCGCGGCATCATCGCCATGAAGCTGGTTGGCAATGGCGACTTCGTCAACGCCGATGATCGTGAGAAGGCTGCCCGCTACGTCATGAACTGCGGTTTTGTCGACGCCTGTGTCATGGGCTTCAAGTCTCCCGCCGAGGTCGACGAGGGGATCGAGCGCGTCAACCGCGCCCTCAAGGGGTAACGGCCATCTCCGGAAGCGCCCGGCAAGACAGAGGGGCGGGGGGGGG
>JBEAVZ010000019.1:0-2613 GCA_041160645.1 Acidobacteriota bacterium | reverse complement strand
GGTCGTGAGGTATTTTTTACCCGAACAGGGCCGGTCCGTGAGGGGCATCAGCGTCAGCCATCGAGAATGGCGCGCATCTTTTTCGCGGCGTCACCCGGCGAAGCCGCCTCGGCAATCGCGGCGCCGACGATGACCCCGGCGAGGGGAAGATGGCGAAGCGAGACCAGTTCAGGCATGTCGATGCCACCGGCCAGATAGACCGGCAGGTCGATGGTCGGGACGAGCTCCTCGATGATCCGAATCCTTTCATCGCGATTGTTCGTCTCCTTCAGCCCGCGGCGGTTGAGGCAGAGGGAGTTGACGCCGAGCAGGCGAAGTTCGTAGGCCCGTCTCCCGATATCCTTGACGCTCAGACTGTCGGCCATGACCATTCCCTCGTAGCGGCGGGCGGCGTGGACGACCTTTTTGACCACCTCATCGGAGGCGCACCCGAGCACGGTCACAATGGTCGCGCCGGCGGCGAAGGCCAGTTCGGCGATCGGCTCTCCGGCATCGATGACCTTGATGTCGGCGACAATGGGCCGGCCACGGAAGCGCCGGCGCAGTTCCCGGATCGCCCGAATCCCCTCGCGAATCAGCAGCGGCGTGCCGGCCTCGATCACATCGACGTGCATGGCCGTCTTGCCGGCCAGTTCAAGGCCGACTGCCAGATCCGCGGTGTCGAGTGCCAGTTGCAGTTTCATGCGTCAAATCCACGTTCCCGAAGGCTGCTCCGACGACTTTTGATCATCCACCAATTATCCACAGCTCCTGTGGAAAACTCTGTGGAAAACCTGTGAATTGAGACCTTAAATTGGTCTAAAATCACAACTTACAGCACTTTGCACAATTTTTCAACAGTTCGCTAAGTGCTTTGTTTGCAATAGTTTAATTTCGGTCCATCGGAAAACACAATAAAGACGGGCACTTGAGGTAAAAGTTTCCACAGGGGGCCCGTCTAGAGCTGATTTTCCTCGTTTAGTTGAACCAATCGTTCAAGGAAGTCGGGCTTAACCAAGACCTGTCTGGGTTTACTGCCATCCTCCGGACCGACGATTCCTTCACGGTGCATCATGTCGATTATTGAGGCGGCGCGACCATAGCCGATCCGGAGCGTTCGCTGGAGGAGCGAGGTCGAGGCCTTGCCGCTCTGAAGGACAACGCGCAGGGCATCGTCATACTTCTCGTCGCGGGTCAGCTCGCCTTCGGCGCCGCCTTCGACCTCCTTCTCGCTCATGACGACCTTCTCGTCATAATCTGGATTGGCCTGGGACCGGACAAAATCACAGATGCGCTTCACCTCTTTCTCGTCGACATATGCACCGTGGACGCGGATCAGCCGCGCGGTCCCGGGAGGGAGAAAGAGCATGTCGCCCTGTCCCAGCAGCTGCTCGGCTCCGTTGGTGTCGATGATGGTTCGCGAATCGACCTTCGACGAGACCCGGAAGGAGATGCGCGAGGGAAAGTTGGCCTTGATGAGGCCGGTAATGACATCGACCGACGGCCGCTGGGTGGCAAGCACGAGGTGGATTCCGACGGCCCGGGCCATCTGCGCAAGGCGGGTGATGCTCTCCTCGACATCGCGGGCTGAGACCATCATGAGGTCGGCCAGCTCATCGATGACGACCACGATGTAGGGGAGCGGCTCCGGGCTGTCCGGATCGGGTTGCGTCCGCGTCTTGCGCGTCCGCTCACTCCCGCCACAGACCTCCTTGTTGTACTGGTCGATGTTGCGGACGCCGAAGAGGGCGAGGTGCTTGTAGCGGTTCTCCATCTCTGCGACGGCCCATTTGAGGGCGTAGCTGGCCCGCTTTGGATCGGTGACAATCGGGGTCAGCAGATGGGGGATGTCGGCGTAGAGACCCAGTTCGAGCCGTTTCGGATCGACGAGGATCATCTTCACCTCATCGGGGGTCGACTTGTAGAGCAGGGAGACGAGGATGGCGTTGAGCATGACCGATTTGCCGGCGCCGGTCGCTCCGGCGATCAGCAGGTGGGGCATCTTGGCCAGATCGGCGGCGTAGTTGGAGCCATCGATCGTTTTGCCGAGGGCAAAGGTGAGTCGTGAGCCACCCTCGGTGAACTTCCGCGACTCGATCACCTCGCGCAGCCGAATCATCTCGCGGTTGGTGTTCGGGACTTCGATTCCGACAGTCGACTTACCGGGAATGCGGTCGATGCGGATCGACTCCGCCTTCAGTCCCAGACAGAGATCGTCGACGAGGCTCGTGACCCGGCTGTATTTGACTCCCGGATCGGGCTTGAACTCAAAGGTGGTCACCACCGGGCCGGGGCTGATCTGCATGACCTGGCCGGAGACGTTGAATTCACTGCATTTCTCGGCGAGGTGGCGGGCCCGCTCAAGCAGTTCGGTCTCGGCCATCTCGGACCGCGGCGCGGGCGGCGTGAGCATATCGGTCGAGGGCAGCTTGTAGTCGGACGTTCCCCGGACGGGAGCGGCCGGTTTCGGCACCTTGATGGGCCGCGTCGCTTCGCTGTCCGCGCTGCTTTCCTGATTGCTCGATCGAACGACCGAGGCGGTGGCGACCATCTCCGCCGCGGTGCGCGGAGACGTGGTCAGGTTGGCTGGCGCGGCGTCGAGATCGCTCGTTCCGTTGTCGCCCTCTTCATGCC
>JBEAVZ010000009.1:0-4788 GCA_041160645.1 Acidobacteriota bacterium | reverse complement strand
ATCTAGAATATAGTGAATCATGAGTATAGTAATTCATGAGTATAGTGATTCATAAGTATATAAGATCAATCTGACAAATTACCCTTAATAAGAATAATGACCTTTACTAACGACCTTGACTAACGAAGATCAAGGGTCATATTGAATGTATAGTAAAGGTCATATTGAATGTATAGTAAAAAGGTTGCGATCAAAGTCCAGATGCAACGCAGAACTATCTAAACCCTCTCAAAGCAGACGACGACCTCAGCGATCGATTTTAAGTTCCGATTATTAGCTAGCAATTGTTCACAAGCTCGGCCAGGCAACGTTGCAGCTACCTCAGTATAAAGAATCAAGACTTATGGGTATTACTAAAATCCCGCGAAAGTGGGTCAAGTCTTTCTATCGATTGGTTTTGTCAAGGCTGGGTCTCGCGTCCAGAAACGATCTAGCAGAGGCGCAATCTGCGATCTACCAGGAATTAAAGAGCAACCATACCATTATGCTGGGTCTGCGGACCGCGCTGGAGCAACTTCACACGGAGAACACTCAGCTTCGTGCAGCCTGCTTTATTGCCCGTCGTGAAGCGCAGAGTATGGGCGCGGTATTACGGAATGATCTCCGCTCTCTCAACGCGATGCTTGAACAGATCGATCCTCAACCCGGTCGCAAGCTTCTCCGGATCTGTATCGTCCTGCCTTATGCCTATTCGCTCTTCAACTCATCGACATCATTCCTCTTCGGGGGGAGTGAGTTCCGGGCGTGGATTCTTGGCCGGGCTCTTGCCGCGCTTGGTGAGATCGAGGTCTTCTTTGCTGTCAATGACCATGGTCAGGGGCCACTTGAAACATCGGGCAAGGTCAAGGTCTACCGCGCGACCTCGTTGCTTGCCAAACTTTCACCACCCCCCGCCGCGATATGGCCGGAGGGGAGATGTATTGAGTCGCTCAGGATAAATGAAGATCTGGTTTGCGAAGAGAATCTGTCATACATCACCAACACCGATGCCGACCTCTACTGTGTCTTTGGGATTCACAACATGGCCGCGGAAATTATGACACTTTGTCACCGCGAAGAGAGACCGGTCGCGCTCTTCATTGGAAGCGATGACCACTTGGCGGGGGCCATCTCCAGTGACTCGAACAGCCGGGATAGTTATGGCAACTATACTTCCTACATCTACTCCACCCTCAAGGCGGCTGATCTTATTTTTGCCCAGACCAATCATCAGGCCGAGATGCTGCGGCAGGGATTTGGTCGTGAAGCAATTGTCCTTCCCAGTCCGATCGATCTCAACGATTCGCCGCTGCTCGGACCACGGACCAAGGCTCCAGCTCCGGTCTGCCTCTGGATTGGCAAGTCTGATCAGGTCAAACGACCGGAACTGTTGATCGACCTCGCGAGACATCTCCCGGATTTCCAGTTCCTGATGGTCATGAATATCTCCAACGCTGAGATCCACGACCGGATCCTGGCTGAAGCTCCGGCCAATGTGCGAATCATTGAGAGATTGTCGATCCCCGAGATTGAAGTGCTCTTTGGTCAAGCCTCGTTTCTGGTCAATACCTCGCGGTTCGAGGGATTTCCAAACACATTTCTTCAGGCCGGTAAATTTGGCGTGCCCATAGTCTCGCTCAATGTCGATCCTGACAACTTTATTCAAACCAAGGAGTGCGGCCTTGTCGCCGGAGGGCAGATGGAGTCAATGGTGGAGGGGCTTCGTTCGCTTGTGGCCGATCCATTCCGCTATGTGCGGCTCTCATCCAATGTTTATCATTATGTAACAGACCACCACGAACCAACCCGCATTGCCAGGATGCTCAATCGAGTCCTGCTCGATTATCGGCATCAAATCGATCCGGTGAAAACAGTCGAGGCTGATTCGCGGCTGCTGAAGCTGGTTCATTGACAGGCTCGGGGGCAGACTAAACGGATTGAGACGTCCCGATCGACCCGCCTCGATCGATCCACGCCAGTGCGGCCGCGTCCTGGCCGGTCGATCGGTGAGATTCGATCAGTGGGGAGAGGTGGTCAGTTCGCCACCCTCGATGAATACTTGTCGATAAAGGGTGATGCTTTGAGCCACGATCTCAATCGCCGCGTCTCTGTTCTGAAACTCTGAAACCTCAACGTGCTTGTGTTCAAGCTTCTTGTAGTCTTCGAAAAATCTCTGCAGCTCGAGCAGGTAGTGATCAGGCAGTTCCTGGATGTCCTCAAAGTGTTTGACGCTCATGTCACCGGTGGCGACCGCGATGACTTTATCGTCGTGTTTGCCCTGGTCGAGCATTCGCATCACCCCGATCGGCTTGCACTCGACAATACACATCGGAACCAATGAGAGTTGGGAGAGAACCAGGATGTCCAACGGATCCCCGTCATCGCAAAAGGTTTGCGGAATCAGTCCGTAGTTGGCCGGATAGTGGACAGAAGAGAAGAGGACGCGGTCCAAACGCAGAAGTCCGCTATCCTTATCCAGCTCATATTTGGCCTTTGACCCGCTCGGAATTTCAATGAGCGCGTTGACAAATCGTGGAGCTTGCTCCCCATAAGTAACAGAGTGAAATGGGTTCGATGATCTCATGATTACCTTCATCCAGGTTGATGGAGAGGCTTTCTCTGGCGGCAAGGCCGTTGCAAGAGGGTACCTCAGTTACAGGTGAGCGAACAGAGTTTCAAGTTTCCCTAATCGACATTTTTGATTGTACCATCATTCGGCGACAAGCGACGGGTAACTGACGATTTCAACTGTGTCAAAGTGAAGATTTAGTGCAAGGGAAAGGAGCTGCCTCGACGGCAGATTGCCGGGGAGCCACCCCAGCGCCACTTACTGATCTCTCCATTCGTTTCGGCCAGGGGCAGTCTGGTGGCGCAGAACGTGAGTTGAAACGACTGAGGAGTGAATAGCGTGAGCAGGTTGGGATCCGTCCCGGCTGCGATAAGCCCGCTATTTTGGTCGCGGGCCGCTGACGATCGGTGCACCGGCAAGCCGGCTCCATTCGGTCATTGATCCATCGTAGAGCAGTGCATCATACCCAAGGTATCGCAGGGTGAACCAGGTATGCGAGGACTGCATGCCAGTGTTGCAGTAGGTCGCCACCAGACGTCCGGGAAGGACTCCAATGCTGGCATAGTCGCGTCGCAGATCTTCGATTGAACGCATCTTTCCGGCTTGACCCGGTTTCTTCTCGAAATGGTCCATCCAGAAGAGGTTGACAGCGCCGGGGATGTGTCCGGTCTTCTTCTCGGCAGAGCCGGCGTAGACTTCGGCAGATCGCGAATCGATGATGGTTACATCGGATCCGTCGATGTTTGTCGCGATCCACGAGAGGTCGCGCATGGCCCGGTGATCGATCAGCAGGTCGGGATTGGCGTGTGGCGTAAATGTGGCGGGAGAGAAGTTTGGCGACTCCTTCTCGAGGGGGCGGTTCTCCGCCTTCCAGCTCTCCAGTCCCCCGTCGAGGATGGCGCCGCGAGCGCCGTGACCCAGATAGGTGAGGGTGAAGAGGGTCCGGGTGGCCGAGAGGGCATTCGGTTCACCGTAAAGAATGATGCGCCCCGTGTTCCCCACGCCCAGGCGCGTGAAGAGTCTCTGGAGTTCCGCCATCGATGGCAACTCATTTGGAACCCCATCCCTGGCGATGATGATCTCACTCAAGGGGACAAACCGCGCCCCGGGGAGATGGCCCTGGTCGTAGGACTGGCGATCAGGGGCGATGTGGAGAATGGTCAGGTCGGGACGCCCAATCCGTTTAGCCAGCCACGCGGTGCTGACCAGCAACTCGCGGCGCGGTTTGACTCCGGCCCCCTGCGTATCGCTGGTGAGTGGGTGAAGAGTCAGAAATAAGGCAAAGAGAAACAGAAAGATTCTAACTCTCATGGCTCGTTCCATCCTTTGTCAGGTCACTAATGTTGTTCTGCAATCTCCGCACCGGCAGATCGATCCGGTCGACCTGTCGTCCTGAACAGTCGCAATCTTACCACATCCGACCATCCGGACTTAAGCAGTGACAGTCCCGTCGAGGGTCACGCATCGGTTGACTTGTCAGAACCATTCATACACATTCATCAGGCATGCAGCAATGCCGTCTGGCATCGAGAATCGAGTCGATCATAGAACGCCCTGAGCGGGGCGTAAATACCGACCCGGGCATCCCGGTCACGATCTGACGTGATCGGGTTGGCTCAACCATCACCCGGATCATCAGCATAAGGGGATCGAGGTCGACGCTGGGTGATCATAACCTTGTTTGAGTAACTGAGCAGACAATGAAGATTAATCTGGCAGGAGCAGCCTCCGACATCTTCCTGAAGACGATCCGCGAGATCGATGTCGAGAAGGTCGTTGAAGCCGCGCTGGAGCGGCAGGGAACTAACTTGCGGGTCGTCGAAGAAGAGCTCGATCTCGCGCCGATCCGCCGTCTGGTGGTGATCGCCATTGGCAAGGCCGCGTTGCCAATGGCACGCGCGGCCGGTCGCTGCCTTGGCGACCGGCTGACTGCCGGGATCGTCGCGACCAACGAAGAGCAGGTTGAGGCTCCGCCGGGATTCCATCTCTTTACGGGGGGCCACCCGGTTCCCAACCAGGGCAGCCTCGATGCCGCCCGGGCGGCCCTCGAGCTTTTGCAAAGGGTCGACAGTCCGCAGACGCTGGTCCTCTTTCTCATCTCGGGCGGAGGGTCCGCGCTCTTCGAGCGGCCTGTCGACGAGACGATAACGCTGGCAGACCTGCAGGAGGTCAATCGGGTTCTGGTCGGTTGCGGGGCGGTCATTGGAGAGATGAATGTCGTGCGAAGGTTCCTCTCGGCC
>JBEAVZ010000465.1:0-5623 GCA_041160645.1 Acidobacteriota bacterium | reverse complement strand
GACGACTTCAGCTACAACATCGTCGCCGATCCCGTCCACATCCATGACCTGCAGGCGACGATCCTCCACCTGCTCGGCATCGATCACAAGCGGCTGACCTACAAGTTCCAAGGGCGCCACTTCCGTCTCACCGACGTCCACGGCGAGTTGGTGCAGAAGATCCTGGCCTGACATTGCCTGACAGGTGGAGGCTGACCTCATTCGCCAGCCAGTCCTCGTGGCGGTTGCTGACCGCCACGAGGATGTAGGCCGGAATTGACGGTCAACAGTCTCGCCGTCGGGTGCGAATGGCCCCGGAGCCCTGAGCAGACCAGCCGGGAAAGGGCCAGAGAAGACAAAAGAAGAGGGGGCGGCCTGCCGCCCCCTCTTCTTTTGTCTTCTCCGGCCCTCTGGTTGGGGCAGTACAGTCCTACTTCGGGGTGATCATGATGTGGGCACCAAGTGTTCCGGCATCCATCAACCAGGGCTCCCCGCGCTTTGGTGCGGTGGAGAGGCCGGTCGACTCGGCGGTTGCGTTTGGAACGTAGATCACCCAGCGGACGACGCCATCGACTACCTTCCCGGATGCCGGGTCGTAGCTCTTTCCGGACATAACGTAGAGCAGACGCGGTTCCTTCGGAAACGACAGTTTGCCTTCCCGAATCTCCTTCCAGCGGTACTCGTCATTCCTTGCCCCACCAGTGACTCCCTGCGCGACCAGTTCGCGTCCACGCGCCATGTATGGTTCGAGGTCGCGGTGATAGCAGGCGGCATTGAACTTGTTGTCGGTGGGATTATCGGCCAGGCAGACCAGGATGTTCGACCCCTTGCGGAGGGTGGTCAGCTTGCCGGCAGCGTCATAGCCCAGCACGGTGGCGTCGGCGCGAAGCTCATCCGGCGCGGCCAGCACTGTTGCGGCGATCTGTTCGGCGGCTGGCGGGATGGCCGGGGCCTGTCCGTTGACTGCGGTCGTCGATATTCCAATGGCCAGGAACATCGTTGTCATCAGCGTCTTGATCATGGTTGATTCTCCTCTGGTTGCTGTCATGTAGTGTCGTGAGCGGCCTGCCGGCGGCGCTCCTCGCGCGACGCCAATGGTAGAACGCCGGGGTCTGCTGGTGCAAGACCGGCTGCTCCACTTAAATTGAGGTGGACAATCTCTTGTTTTGCGGTAAACTTTGCGCAGTTTGACGCCTTTCCAATCGATGCACCGGCTTCGCGCAGGCGACCCTTTCCAGCGGTCCCTCGCGGAGCGGGGCACAATCTGTGCGGCCGGAACGAGAGAGGAGACCTCCGGATGGAGACAGGCTGGAAGACCAGAAAATTTCAATTGATCGGGCTGGCGCCTTTGCTAATCTTCCTCTATCGACTGCTTCAATACTACGATGAAGGAACCCCCGACTGGATCATGGCCAACTGCAACATCACGCTGGTCATGCTCGCTGTGGGGATGCTGGCCTTCCGGCAGTTGCCGATCCGTGTCGCGACGATCTGGCTGACGATTGGCGTCCCGATGTGGCTGATCGATGCCTGGGTGACACAGGTCCTCTGGGCCGCCTCGGTCCTTTCGCATGTGGGAGGATGGTTGCTCGGTCTCTTCGCGCTGCGGCGTGTCCGGGTCGATGGGCGGAGCTGGCTCCCGGCGGCCGTCTGGTTCTTCTTATGGCAGGTCGTCACCCGGCTGACGACCCGCCCGGATCTGAATGTCAATATCGCCCACACGCCCTATGAGTTCACCAAAGACTGGTTTGCCAGTTACTGGCAGTTCTGGCCCGTCTGTGCGCTGGTCATTCTTCTGCTCACCTGGCTGGTCGAGCGCGGGCTGGTCCGCTACTATCCGATTACGGAGTTGACCCACCCGGCGCAGACGACGGTCAGAAGGTGAGCTGTCCGCCATCGATGACGAGGGTATGGCCGGTGATGTAGCTTGCGTCATCAGAGGCGAGGAAGGCGACCGTGGCCGCGACCTCGCTCGGTTCGCCAAACCGGGCCATGGGGATCTTGTCGTTGAGATAGGCCTGCGCCATCTGTGGATTCTGATCGAGAAAGTTCTGGGAGAGGCGCGTCCGGATCATACCCGGGGCGACGGCGTTGACGCGAATGTGGCGGGGAGCAAGTTCGATTGCCGTGGTCATGGTGATGCCGACCACGCCGAACTTAGAGGCATTGTAGGCCACCATGTCGACCTCCCCAACCAGTCCGTTTGTCGAGGCCATATTGACGATCGAACCCGGTCGCCCATCGGCAACCATGACCCGGGCGACAATCTGTGAGCAGAGGAAGACCCCCTTCAGATTGACGTCGATCGTCTCATCCCAGTTCTGGTCCGGCGTCTCGAGGAATGGTGAGGGAGGAGCGATCCCGGCGATGTTGCAGAGGATGTCGATCCGCCCGTAGCGTTCTCTGACCGTCTTCGCCAGCACCTCAACCTCCGCGCGTGAAGCGACATTGGTCTGGATGGCCATGGCTGCGCCACCGGTCTCCCGAACTGCGGCGGCCACCTCTTCGGCATTGGCCAGGTTGATGTCGCTTACCGCTACCGCTGCCCCCTCGGCGGCGAGTCGGATCACCGTCGCCCGTCCAATCTCGCCACCACCGCCGGTGACGATAGCCACTCTCCCCTCGAGTCGTCTCATTGCGTTCTCCTCTCGCTGTTCGTTTCAGAAGAGTTCAGTAATCACCCGTCCGTGAATCTCGGTCAACCGCTCTTCACGTCCGAGGTGGAGATAGCTGAGCATATCCTGATCGAGACCCAGCTGGTGGAGGATCGTCGTATGCAGGTCGCGCAGGTGGACCGGGTTCTCGATTGCCCGCAGTCCGATCTCGTCGGTTGCCCCATAGACCTGACCACCGCGGATTCCACCCCCGGCCATGACCATGGTGAACCCAAGGCTGTTGTGATCACGGCCCTTGCCGCCCTCCGACTCCGGCGAGCGGCCGAATTCGCCGCCGATCACCACCAGGGTCGAGTCGAGGAGGCCCCGTCGTTTCAGATCCGTCAAGAGCCCGGCGATCGGCTGATCGGTCTGGGCGGCCATGCGCAGATGGTTCTCTTCGATGTCCGCATGGGCGTCCCACTGGGTCAGACCCGTTCCGCCTCCGGAGACCGGGCAGACGAAGCGAACCCCCTTTTCGACCAGACGCCGGGCGAGGAGGCAGCGGCGGCCATAGTCGTCGGTCGGGCTCTTCCCGATCCCATAGAGCGCCAGCGTTTCAGGTGTCTCATTCGAGAGATCGAAGACGCCCGGAGCCTCCATCTGCATCTTAAAGGCAAGGTCGTAGGAGCTGATCCGCGCCGCCAGTTCGGTATCATCTTCGGCCAGGTCGATCTGGTTGAGCCGCTTGATCAAACCCAGGGTCTCCCGCCGCTCCTCGATCTTTACGCCGCGGGGAAGATCGAGGTTGAGCACCGGTTGATTGCCGGCGCGAAATGCTGTTGGCTGGTAGACCGCGGGCAGAAAACCATTGGCATACATCGGAGTGCCGCCCTCGAGCGCGCCCTTCGGATCAGGCAGGACGACATAGGCTGGCAGCGAGTCCGACTCCGTCCCCAGTCCATAGACGACCCACGATCCCATACTGGGGAAGCCGGGAATGACCCGCCCCGTGAAGAGCTGGTACTGCGCCGCCGAATGAACGACCATATCGGCCTGACATGACCTGATGACGGCCAGATCGTCCGCCCGCTGGGCCAGGTGGGGGAAGAGGTCAGATACCTCGAGTCCACTCTTGCCGTAGCGTTGGAAGGTCCGTTTGGTGCCCATGAGGCGGGCATCCGGCTTGATGAACTGATACTTCGCCTCGCCAAATGACGCCGGTCGCTTCTCACCGTGCAGCCGGTTGAGAAGCGGCTTCGGATCGAAGGTCTCCATCTGGCTTGGGCCGCCACTCAGGTAGAGAAAGATGACCGACTTCGCTTTGGCCGGATGATGCGGAGCCTTGGGAGCGAGCGGGTTGTGGGTCTTCTCCCGATCGAGAAGTGAGCCCAGCGCGAGCATGCCGAACCCCCCAAAAGAGTCACGGAGGAATTCGCGCCGGTTACGGGTTATTCGATAGTGTTCAGTCATCGCCATCCTCGTCGACCAATCGATCAGTTGAGATAGAGAAACGCGTTCAGATTGAGAAGGGCCAGCGCAAACTCGCGGCGCGACTGGCTCTTCAGAAACTCCACGCCTGCCGCCATCTCGGCTGGGCGGGGCTTTCGTCCGGCGACCAGGCGATAACCAAGTTCAACCTGCCGCCGCGGATTTGCCCCTGCCTCCTGTTCCAGCCTTCCGGCGAGCGCCTCGGCCTGGGCGTTGGCGAATTCTCCGTTCAGCAGTTCGAGGGCCTGCGGAGCATGGGTGCTCGACTCTCGCCGGGCGCAGCTGGCCTGAAAATCTGGAGCATCGAAGGCCTCCATGAACGGCAGCCGCAGGTTGCGTTTGGCAAAGAGGTAGATGCTTCGTCGTTGATGCTCTGCCTGGTCCCGGGCCGCCACCCACTGGGCTGGATTGTAGAGTAGTTGGGTCAGCCCGGCATCGATCGGGACCATCACGCTTGGTCCACCGGTCTTCAGGTTGAGTCGTCCCGCGACGGCCAGCATCGCATCCCGCAGTTGCTCCGCTTCGAGCCGCTGTCGGCTGAAGCGCGAGTAGAATTTGTTCTCCGGATCTTTCTTTTTGACCAGTTCACGTTCCGCCGGATCGGCCGGCAGCGCCGAAGCCTGCTGCCAGACACTGCTGGTGAGGATGAGCCGGTGGAGAGGTTTCATCCGCTGACCATTGGCGACGTACTGGTTGGCCAGCCAGTCGAGCAGCTCCGGGTGGCTCGGGCGACTGCCCATGCGCCCAAAATCATTGGGGGTCGCCACGATCCCCCGGCCAAAATGGTGGAGCCAGATCCGGTTGACCATGACCCGCGCCGTGAGTGGGTTTGCAGGATCAACTATCCACCTGGCCAGTTCAGCCCGGGGCGTCGTCGTCTCTGATGGCAGTTCTGGCGTCCCTTCCGCCAGCAGCACTCCGAGCGGGCGCATCCCCACTCGCGCCCCCTTCTTCTCGTATTCGCCGCGCGCGAGGAGATGGATTGGCGAGCGCTTCTCCGGCGCATTGCTGACCGTGTGGATCACCGGCAGTGGCGCCGGCATCCGGGCTTTGAGCTCCGCCAGTTGCCGCATCAACCCTTCCCGTTTCTGGTTGCTCTCCGCATCCATCTTGTCGGCAAACGGCTTGAGCGCCTCGTTGACCTTCTTGATCTCCTTCTCGAGCGGCTCGACCTTCGCTTTCCAGTCGGTCTGTTCGGCGGCGGTCGTCAGCGCGAACTCACGCTCGAAGGCCGGAGCAAAGTAGGCCTGAATCCGGTAGTAGTCGCTCTGGCGGATCGGATCGAACTTATGGTTGTGGCAACGGGCGCACCCCAGCGTCACCCCGAGAAAGGCCGCCCCGACGACGTTGGTCATCTCGGTCAGCACTTCGTTGCGACTGCTGGCGACATCCTGATTCCCAGCGTTCTTGCGCAATGGACCCAGTCGATTGAAGCCGGCCGCGATGAGCGCCTCCGGCCGGTCTGGCCAGAGTTCGTCACCGGCGAGCTGCTCGGTCACGAACTGATCATAGGGCCGATCCTCGTTGAAGGCCGCAATCACATAGTCACGGTACCGCCA
>JBEAVZ010000543.1:0-3334 GCA_041160645.1 Acidobacteriota bacterium | reverse complement strand
CCTCACTGCTGCGTGACCGCGATGACCGGGTGGTCGTGTCGGCAGCGCGGGCGCTTGGCGCGCTCAGGCAGAGCCAGCCGGCCCGTCCGCTCGTCGAGCTTGGTCAGACTCTGCTCGCCAGCCAACCCAACCAGCCCCCGCGGCCCGGGCTGCTCAATGAGATCGCCGCCATCCTTGGCAACCTTCGTGATGAGCAGGGGCTCCCATTTTTGCGGGCGCTCCGATCCCGGCTCGGCATTGGCGCGAGTCCCGAGGTCGAGACCGCCCTCGCCGCCTTCGGCCCGACCCATCTTCTCGCCGCGCCCGGCGACCAGTTCAGCTCGCTGCTCAGCGAGGCACGGAAGAACCAGGGAGTTGGCAACCTCGCGCGCGGTCTGGCGGTCGCGGGTGACCAGCAGAGCCGCGAACTGCTGCTTCTCCTCTGGGCGGCCGAGCCGCCCACCTCGACGGCCCGTCCGGAGATTCTGCGGGCTCTTGGGAAGACGCAACCACAGTTGCTCCGGACCATCCTCACCGAAGCGCTGCGCGGTCCTGACCCGATCACACGGGCAACGGCTGCTGAGTTGCTCGCCGCGGCCGAGGGAGACTCGCCTGTTCCGCAACTGGTCGAGGCTCTGTCGATCGCCCGCCAGGACCGGGTCAACGATGCGCGGCTGGCCATTCTTCGCGCTCTCGCCCGCCACACCGATCCGGCCGCAACCAAGGCCATCGAGAGTGGACTGAACGATCCGGATCATCTTGTCCGGCGCCTCGCGGTCGATCTCCTCAGGGCACGCGGGGCAGGGGATCAGACGTCCCGCCTCGGTATTGTCGGGACGCTCCGGCGGCCTGGCGACTATCTCGACCTCGCCCGTCGCCTCAACCGGGGCACGCCGCTCCGCGCGCGGATCAGCACCGACCGCGGCCTGATTGAGCTTGAACTCTTTCATCGCGAGGCCCCGCTGACCGTCGACAATCTCGTCTCCCTCGCCCGCCGAGGCTACTTCAATGGCCTGACCTTCCACCGCGTCGTCCCCAACTTTGTCATTCAGGGTGGCGATCCGCGCGGCGATGGCGAGGGCGGACCGGGTTACCAGATCCGCTGTGAGATCAATACCCGCCCCTACCTGCGCGGAACCCTTGGCATGGCCCTCTCCGGCAAGGATACCGGTGGCAGCCAGTTCTTCATCACCCATTCTCCCCAGCCCCATCTCGACGGCGGCTACACCGTCTTTGGCCAGGTCGTCCGGGGGCTGGAGACGGTCGACCTTCTCGATCGTGGTGACCGAATCATCGCCCTGACAATAATCGAAAAGGGCATCGACACCCACCGCGACACTCCACGCCGACCGCTCCAACGGGGTGCTTCCGCGCGAGTTCGAAAGGGCCACTCAAAAAAGTAGTAGCAATCCCGGCCGGATCGATCATAATGAATGGTGGCAAACGCTGCCAAGACGACAGGATCCTCATCCTGTCCCGACCCGATAAATTGCAGGAGGTACTCAGATGGCCAAATACGGATTGGTGATTGGAATCAACGACTATCCCGGAACGGACAGTGATCTCGCAGGATGTGTCAACGATGCAAACGACTGGAAGAAGATCCTCGAGGGGCGCGGCTTTACCGTCGCGCGTCTGCTCAACAAAGAGGCGACCGGCAAGGCGATGCGCGAGGCGATGGAGAAAGTGATCCGGCCGGCCAAAGCGGGGGATATCATCGTCATCCAGTATTCCGGCCACGGCTCGTTCGTGCCCGATCGGAATGGCGATGAACCCGATGGGGTCGACGAATGCCTCTGCCCCCACGATGTCATGGCCAAGGGGGTCATCACGGATGATGAACTCTTTGAACTCTATGATTCAAAGGCGAAGGGCGTCCGGCTGGTCGTCATCTCCGACTCCTGCCACTCTGGAACGGTCGCCAGATTTGCCCCGATCCTCACTCCCCCCTCGATCAAGGGCCGGGTCGCCCCGCAGCGAAAAGTGCGGTTCCTCTCGCCAGCGGTCTTCCTCTCCAAACGGCAGGTTGCGCCGATCGGCGAGGCCATGCGCCACCGGGCGGCGAGCGCGCCCGGTCGCTACGGGGCGCTGCTCATGTCCGGCTGTCAGGATACGGAATACAGCTACGACGCCTGGTTCGAGGGCCGTCCCAATGGCGCCTTCACCTTCGTCGCGACCCGCGCCCTGGCCAATCTCGGGCCCAAAGCTAATTACTCCGACTGGCACAAGGCGATTCGCACCATGCTTCCCTCCCAGCAGTATCCGCAATCACCCAACCTCTTCGGATCGACGACCATGAAGAGATGGCGCGTCTTCGAATAGACGCTGATTCAGGGAGGCCGCGCGCGGCCTCCCGCCATCCCCTGACCATCAAACCCATTTCTCGCAGAAGCGCTCCCGATCGACCATCTTCAGAGAGCCTGGATTGAAGTAGCTATTGGTCCAGCTATCATCAGTGTCGAGCGTGAAGGGCCGAAAACCGCGCGCCCGCGCCGGCTGATTCACCTTGAAGCGGAAGCGGTAGTGGTCATAGATCCGCAGCAGTTCGCACCCGTAAGCGTCGGCGACATCGGTGTCGCCCCGAATGACGAGGTAATTCTCGTCATTGTTCCGCGAGGCGGCCTTCGAGAAGTTGTGCGAGCCACTGATGATGATCGGATTCTCTGAAGTGAAGTCGACGACGATCACCTTGGTGTGGATGAGGATGTTGCCGCGCTGCCCCTTGGTCGACTCTTTCAGAAAACCCTCGAGACCATCTTTCAGCCACGCCGCGGCGGCGAAGTTGGCCGTCCGGTCAGCGTGGAAACCGGTGATGCGGCTGCGCTGATTCTCGATCCCGAACCGGAGGATGCTGTCATTCGGCTGGCCAATCAGCGCCTCCTCGATTCCATCGTCGAGATTGAATGCCGTGCAGAAGAGGACATCCCGCCTCGCCCCGCCAATCAAAGTCCGGAAGGCATCGAGATCCTCCGGTTTGGAGCGCGGCGAGAAGCCGGTGAAGAAGGGGGTGTCGAGATCGATCCGGTCGTTGATATTGATGAAACGCCGTGTCTCGGCCGTGCTGGCGCCGTTGAAGATCTGCTCAAAGAGCGTCAGAAACTCACGCGAGGTGTCGGGGCGATTGACGATGTGCACGACATTGGCCTGCCGGTAGACGCCGTTCTCGGTGAAGTTGGTCGATCCGGCCAGAACCGCCACCGGATCACGCTGCCCATTTCTGATTCGACTGAGCACGATAAATTTGTGGTGGAAGATGCTGCTCGTCACCCGTGGTCGTTTGGTCTCCGGGGGAAGGTTGCGCAAGCTCTCCTCGTTGACCTCCGTCTGGTGATCGTTTGGACGGGCATGGTAGAGA
>JBEAVZ010000525.1:0-5962 GCA_041160645.1 Acidobacteriota bacterium | reverse complement strand
GCTCTACATCATAGAACCCTCCCTTTTGGCGGCCCCCGACTTTGACTCGATCCACTGGTCATTCATCCGTGAAAGCCTGCTCGACCTGCGCGAGGCGCTGGCCCGGCGGGGGCAACCGCTGGTGGTCCGCGTTGGCGAGGCGATCGATGTCCTGCAATCGTTCGCGATGGGCCGGGCGGTGACTATCTGGTCTCACGAAGAGACGGGTAACTGGTTGACCTATCAGCGCGATCGCCATTTTCGTCGCTGGACTCGCGAAGCGGGGATCGAGCGGCATGAGTTTCCCGCCAATGGCGTGATCCGCCGCCTCGCCAATCGGGATGACTGGACCAGGCTGCGCGAGGAGCGGCTCGCCGGCGGGGTATTGCCGCCGCCTGACCGACTGCTGCCGGTAGCGGAGGTCGATCCAGGGCCGATCCCTACCCACGCTGACCTTGGTCTCTCACCCGATCGGCGGACGGTCATGGTTCAGCGGGGCGGGGAACAGGTCGCGCGGGAGGTCCTCCATTCCTTTCTCGCTGATCGTGGGATTGGCTACCGTGGGGGGATCTCTAGTCCGCTCACTGCCGAGCGGGCCTGTTCACGGCTGAGCCCGTATCTGGCCTGGGGGAATCTCTCATCCCGCCAGGTTCTGGTCGCCTTGCGTGAACGGATGGCGAAGGCCAGCCCCCGCTGGGCGGCCTCGCTACGGGCCTTTGAGTCGCGTCTCCACTGGCGGTGCCATTTCATTCAGAAGCTCGAGGATGAGCCGCAGATCGAGTTCCGGAACTTTGTCCGGGCTTATGATGGTCTTCGCGAGGATGAGTTCGATGAGGGGAGATTTGCGGCGTGGCAGCGGGGAGAGACCGGCTACCCGATGATCGATGCGAGCATGCGCATGCTCCTCGCCACCGGTTGGCTCAATTTTCGGATGCGGTCGATGCTGGTCGCTTTTGCCGCCTATGACCTCTGGCTTCACTGGCAACGGCCAGCCCACTGGTTGGCGCGGCTCTTTCTCGACTATGAACCGGGAATCCACTACCCCCAATTTCAGATGCAGTCAGGAACGGCCGGCCATGCAACGATCCGGCTCTACAATCCCATCAAGCAGGGGCAGGACCACGATCCGACCGGAGAGTTTGTCCGGCGCTGGATTCCCGCGCTGCGTCGTGTTCCCGACTCGTTCGTCCATGCGCCGTGGTTGCTCCCGGTGGATCAGCAGCAGACGGTTGGGTGTCTGATTGGCCGTGACTATCCCGGTCCGGTGGTTGATCATCAGCAGTCGGTCGCATACGCCCGGGCGCGGATTGCGGCAGTGCGCCGCAATCCGGCGCTCCGCGAAGAGGTCCGGCAGGTCTTTGCGCGGCATGGCAGCCGAAAGCGGAGTGAGATGGCGGCGGTTCCCCGTCCGGAGAGCAATCAATTGCGCCTTTTCTGAACTGGAGAGTAGATGATCAAGGTGGTCTTCCTGGCCAATCTGGCCGCGACATTTTTCATGATCGGGTTGATCTGGTTCGTTCAGGTCGTTCATTATCCTCTCTTCGACCGGGTAGGCCGTGAGGGATTCACGATCTATGAGATGGCCCACTCACAGTTGACCTCGCTGGTGGTCATCCCCCCGATGCTGATCGAACTGGTGACGACGGGGCTGCTGCTGGTCGTGCGACCGGTTGGGATGCGATACTGGGAGGCGCTCGCCGGGATGGTTCTGCTGACGGTCGTCTGGGGATCGACCTTCTTTCTGCAGGTTCCACGACACGGTGAACTGGCCCTCGGATTCGATCCGGCGGCGCAGTCCGCCCTGGTGGCCACCAACTGGATACGAACGGTCGCGTGGAGTCTGCGCGGAGTTCTCCTGATCAGTGTGACAAGCCGATTGATTGGCCGAGTCGGCGGGTGAGGGGGGCAGGCGGGTGAAGAAGAGTGACCTTCCGACGAAGATTTGTGCCGTCTGTGGGCGGCCTTTTGCATGGCGGAAGAAGTGGCGTAAAGTCTGGGAGGAGGTTCGCTATTGCAGCGACGCCTGCCGGCGGAGACGAACAAGCAATGAAGCTAAGAACAGAGTTCAGGGATCGTGAAGAGTTGATCGAATGGTTGCGGGAAGCCTTTCCTGAGGCCGCGCAGCGGAGTCCGGAAGTCTCGCCTGTCTGCGGGGGGCGAACGGCAGCCCTGGAGTTGCTGCGGACGATCAAGCCGGATCGTTATGCGGCTTCACGCAACTATCTCAAAGGCGCCGTGACACGGCTCTCGGCCTACCTGCGCCATGGCGTGCTGACGTTGGCCGAGGTGCGTGTGCAAGCCCTCCAGCGTGGTGGACCGCGGGCCGAGAAGCTGGTCACCGAGCTGGCCTGGCGGGACTATTGGCAGCGTGTCTATGCGCGGCTGGGAACGGGCATCTGGCGTGACCGTGAAGCGCCGAAGACCGGCTGGCGACCAGCCGATTATGCCACTGAGCTTCCATCCGATATCCGGGAGGGAAAGACCAGCCTGGCCTGTATGGACGCCTTCGCCGCCGAGCTGCACCAGACCGGCTATCTGCACAACCACGCGCGGATGTGGATAGCCGCCTTTGTCGTCCACTTTCGGCGCGTCCGCTGGCAGGCTGGGGCGCTGTGGTTTCTCGAGCACCTGCTCGATGGAGATCCGGCGAGCAACAATCTCTCCTGGCAGTGGGTGGCGAGCACCTTTTCGAGCAAGCCATACTTTTTCAATCGTGACAATCTGGAGCAGTTTACCGATGGGGTCTACTGTCGTGATTGTCGGCACCGGCGTGAGGGGTGCCCATTCGAGGGAACCTATGACGACCTGCAGGCGCGCCTCTTTCCACGGATGCCTTTTGACACGGGAGGGCGCCGATGAGCGAGACATTGGTCTGGGTTCACGGAGATTCACTCGATCCGCGGGGGCCAGCGCTGCTGACCAATCCGGATGCCCGACGCGTCTTTGTCTTCGATGACCAGGTTCTTGAAAGGTACCAGGTCAGTCTGAAGCGGATCGTTTTTATCTACGAGAGTCTGCTCGAGATCGAGGGGATCGAGATTCGGCGCGGTGACCTGGTTGCAGAGCTGGCCGCGGCGGCGGCCGAGGATGGCTGTCGGCGGATCGTCACGATCGAGAGTGTTGCGCCGCGGTTTGCGAAGATCTGCGAGGCGCTTCGGCAAAAGCATCGACTGACGGTTGAGGTGATGCAGGTGACGCCATTCATCCCGTTGGCGAGGGGGGAGGCGGAGAAGCTCGATCTGAAGCGGTTCAGCCGTTACTGGCAGCCGCTCAAACGGCGGGCCTTGAGTTTGAATCGCTCATTTGATGAGCTGAGCTGAGTATAAGGGAGGTTGGAGATGAGGGTTGATGGAAAGGCGGCAATCGTCACCGGAGGGGGGACAGGCGTCGGGCGTTCGACGGCGCTCAAGCTCGCGGAGCGGGGCTGCAATGTGCTGATCAATTACAGCCGTTCACGAGACGAAGCGGAAGCGACGGCGGCCGAGGTTCGTGCTCTCGGAGTGCAGGGGGCGGCGATCGAGGCCAATGTGGTCGATGATGCGGCCTGCCGAAGCATGGTCTCGACGGCCCTCGCCGCGTTTGGACGACTGGATATCCTGGTCAACAACGCGGCAACGACGGCCTTCATCCCCCTCGATGATTTCGAGGCCGTCGGGCTCGACGACTGGAATCGCATCTTTGACACCAATGTTCGCGGGGTGTTCCAGTGCATTCGCGCCGCGCGGGAGGCGCTCGAAAAGGCGGGTGACGCGGAGATCGTCAATGTCTCGAGCATTGCCGGTCTGTTGGGAGTGGGCAGTTCCATTCCTTATTGCGCCTCGAAGGCGGCCCTCAACAATCTGACCTTGGCCATGGCGCGCCTGCTCGCTCCGCGGGTCCGCGTCAACGCGGTCGCGCCCGGACTGATCACCTCGCGCTGGCTCAAGGACGGACTGGGTGATGAGGCCTACGAGGCGTATCTGGCCCGAACCATTGAACGGGCTCCGCTCCACCGTGTCTGTGCGCCGGATGATGTTGCCGATCTGATCGTCAACATCATCACCGGCCCTGACCTCATCACCGGACAGATTATGCCAATCGAGGGCGGAGTGCTGACCGGACGGCTCTAGGCCGTCCGGGCCTCCCGTCCCCGGGCGGTCACTGGGGCCAGCCCGGCGAGATGGCCGTCCTTGACCAGCACCGCTTCATTGAAGTTGTTGACGGTCGGGCAGACATGGCGGGGCAGAATGTAGATCAGTTCGCCGATCGCTGGCAGCGCAACCCCTGCCGGAATCTCGATCGGCAGATGTTCTTCGCTCGGCTTACCCGGTCGCCAGTCGGTATGACCGACAACCGTCCCGGTCGGCACCCCGGCATCCGCCGAGACGGCCTTGTGGCCAGCGTCGCAGGTAAAGATCCGATCGTGGGGATGGCTGACAATTGTCGACAGGACGAGGGCGGCCGGACGGAGGCCATACTCGCGCGGCAATTGGGCGAGGCTGGTGCAGTCGGAATAGACGATCGTTCCCGGCGAGACCCGGTGCACAAACTTCTGGTTGCGGAATCCGGCATAGGAGAGGGCGCAGGGGAGTGAGGGCGTTCCGGCCGAGATCACCTCGGGGAGCGGAAAGCCTTCCGCCTCGAGCCGGGCCACGAGGCCCATCAGCTGGTCATAGCCTCGGTGCGCTACGGCGTCACGTTCCGCCAGTTCGAGCCCGCCAGTGTGTCCATCATAGTAGTGGAGTCCACCGAGCCGTAAACCAAGCGAGACCGTTCTTCTGGCAAGTTCGAGAATGCCGGCGACGTTCTCTTGTCCGATGCCGGTGCGATTCATTCCCGGGTTGATGTCGATGAAGAGGTCGATCGATCGACCCTTCCAGAGGTCGATCTGGGCTTCGTTCTCGACGAGCACCGCGAAGCGGATCCCCGGATGCTGATCGATGATCTCGGCAACCCGGCGGGCATTGGCTCCGACCACCGGATAGGCGATCAGAATGTCCCTGGCGCCGGCCTGACAGGCGGTCAGCAGCTCGAGTGTGGTCGCGCATTTGAAATTGACGATTCCGTGATCGACCAGCCGGCGCATCACAAACTCGAGTTTGCTCGTCTTGATGTGCGGTCGCCAGCGATTGGCGTCGCCGCCCAGCACTTTAATCATCGCCGCAATGTTTGAGTCGACAATCTCAGGGTAGATGAGGAGAGCCGGGGTCATGAGCTGGGCCGCCTCAGCAAGGAGGTACGGCGCGGTGGAGCTGATCGTGTAGTTCGATTGCGTCAGATCGATCATGGTGTTCTTCTCGCGATATGGTTGATTGGGCTAGTTGAAGATGGCCTCGACTTCATTGGTCGGGGGAACCACTCCGTCAAAGATTTTGAGCAGTCCGCCCTCGGCAACAAGCAGGAGGCGCGGTGGTTGACCACGCTCAAAGAGCTGGCGGAAGTCATTGTAACTGATCCGTCCCATTGGAAACTCCGCTTTGAACTTCTCCCTGAAGTTGACCACCTCGGCGGACGAGTTGGAGCAGAGGACAACCAGCGGAATCTGACGAGACTGCAGTTCGCGGTGGAGCCGGTTGAGTTCGGGCACACTTGCCTGACAGTGTTCACAGCCGGTGTCGATGAGCGCGACGACCCGGCGCCCCTCGTCGACGCGCAGCGACAGGTCTTCAACCACGAGGCCGCCCAGAACCCGGGGCTGATTGGCGCTGGCATTCAGGCGTTGAAGAGGATCGTCTGACTGGCGGGGGCTGTTGCTGGCGTAGACCGTGACCGACAGACCGATGAAGATCGAAAGGGCGACAGTGGCAGCGCGCCATGGCGCGAGCGAGGCCGTCTCAAGTCGATGGAGCCGCCAGGCGAGTCCGGTCACCAGAAGCATGGCCAGATCCTCGGCGAAGGCCTCGGCCGGGGTTCGTTTCACCCAGGAACCGAAGCAGCCACAATCAGCGGTCGAGCCCGTGAACCAGGCCCACCCAAGCAAGCCCAGGAATGCGCAGAGCAGGAT